>DAOUSM010000071.1 GCA_030627225.1 Candidatus Bathyarchaeota archaeon
CACCAGTTTCAATAAACTGCTCATTTTCGGCTATTTCTACGAAGCCATCAGCCTTTGCAAGGGTTGTTATCGCTCCAGAAAGCCCTACTGGAACGGGCTCAGCAATTAACCGATTTGATTCGTCACGCCTCAGCTTAACCATGATGAATGTTCGTCTCCCCTTTGCTGGAAACATTCTCATTGCTGCAAAAGCCTTCACTTTCAAAGCCTCCACCGCTTTTCTTTCAGCCATGCACTGAATTATTGGACGTACAAGCAGATGAAAGGTTAGCAACGCAGAGGTCGGATGACCTGGAAGCGAAAAAACGGGTTTTCCATCTATTAACGCCACGGTTGTTGGTTTTCCCGGTTTAGTGGCGATTCCGCAAACAATTACGCCTGGTTTCCCTAGAGAATTCAATGTTTGTGGTATAATATCTTTGGGACCTACTGAAACACCTCCTGAAGTTATGACAATATCTGCGGATGCTAAGGCATGCTTTAATGTCTTCAGTAACTCTGTCCTATCGTCTGGAAAAACTCCCAGATATAACGGTTTTCCGCCACTTTCTAACACCGCTGTGCTCAGGCTGTAAGCGTTTATGTCATAAATTTTTCCGGGAGGAAGCTTTCCGCCGGGCTCGACTATTTCTGCGCCTGTTGAAAGAACAGCTACGCGTGGAACAGCGTAAACGCTCACTTTCGCCAAGCCTAATGCAGCCAAAACGCCTATTTCCCGTGAATGCAATTGCTGTCCCGCTTTCAGAACGGTTTCGCCTTTCTGCATGTCTGCTCCAGCTTTCATGACGTTTTCATCTTTAGCTACAGCATTGTAAACATAAACTTCATCATTCTTTCGCACCGTGTGCTCAACCATGACGACTGCATCCGCACCTTCGGGTATTAGTGCTCCAGTAACAATTTCAGCAACCGTTCCGGATGTAACTTTTATTTTTGGAGATTCGCCGACATTTATCGTTCCGCAAACCTTCAGCTTTATGGGTTTGTTTTCTTCGGCGCCGAAAGTGTCTTCCGCCTTCACTGCATATCCATCAACGGTTGAACGATTAAAGGGTGGAATATCCAGAGCGGCGATTATGTCTTCTGCAAGAACACGGTTATGGGCTTCTAAAAGCGGGATTTCCTCAACACCTAAAGGCTTTGGTTTAAAATGTTGCTGAATAACTTGCTGTGCCTCATCCAATGTGAGGAGTTTTCTAAACATCTTCATCAACCACTTCTATACTGTCAAACAGGTGCACTGTAACAAACTCTCCTTCTTCTAAGCCTTCCCGATTTTCCGGAACAACAACATAACCATTAGCCTTTGTCATTGTTGAGATTACACCTGAACCTAGAGTGCTTACGGGCTGTGCGAAAAACTCTTCACCACATTGTGATACGTGGACGCGGACAAAGTTTCTTCTTCCAAGGGCTGTAGAAACTCTCCGCGTTATTTTAGCCTTAACCACCAGCCTAAACTCCTGTTCTAATCCCAGCATTTTACATATTAACGGCTTGGCGAAAACCTCAAACCCTATCATTGCCGCCACTGGATTGCCGGAAAGAATTATTATTGGCTTTTTATCTGCTATGGCTAGGGCTGTCGGCATGGCTGGACGCATGGCTATGCCGTGAACGATTACGCCTGGCTTTCCAACGCTGTTAACGGCTGCCGGAACAAGATCGGAAGCTCCAACGCTTGTCCCGCCTGTGATGATTATTGCATCCGCCTTTTCAAGTCCTACTTTTAGTTTTTCTGAAATCTCGTTAACGTCATCCGTTGCGATGCCTAAATCAAATGGTTCAGCGCCTAGCTCTTGACATAAGGCTGAAAGAATAAGCCTATTAACCTCAAAAATCTGATTTTCCCGTGGTTTACCGCCTATCTCTACTAATTCGTTTCCTGTAGCTAAAATAGCAATTTTGGGCTTATCCACAACTTTGGCTTCTGTTATTCCTAACGCAGCCATCAATCCTAAATGTTGAGGCTTTAAACGGGTTCCAGCCTTTACGGCAACCTCTCCCTTTGAAACGTCTTCACCCCTTTTTGAAACGTTTTCTCCGGGGGTTACTGGAACCCAAACCTCAATTTTGCCGTTAATTCTTTTGGTGTTTTCCAGCATTATCACAGCGTTTGCGCCCTCCAGGATGGGGTTGCCAGTCCACACTTGTTTTGCCTGTTTCTCACCTACTTCATCTCCTTCTGTGATTTGGAGGGTTTTCGGCTTAAACTGTGAAGCCTCAAAAGTGTCTTCAGCTCTTACGGCATATCCGTCCATAGCTGACCTGTCAAATCTTGGCAAGTCCTCGTCTGCAATTATGTCTTCTGCTAGGACACGGTTTAGAGCTTGATGCACGGGAACCGCAACCGTTTTCAACTTTTCAATTTTTAATTGGTCAAAAAACTTTTGCAATGCTTCATGTATCGGGGTGAGTTTTTGGAATCCTTTCAACCGCACCAAAAGGGGCACCTATAAACAGCACTACAAATTGTGTACAAAAAGGTATCGCATCGAACTAAACTTTAGCTTTTAAGTTCCCTCTGGAGGATGTCACGCATTTTTATTGCGTCTGCGTCTAAGATTGGGCTCTCGCTTATTGTCACTGGTTTTAGCTTAAACTCTGCTATGACCTTCGCGAGCATTGTGAAGTCTGGACCATATTCCTTCTCGTCCATTGTGTGATGACGTTTTTCGCCTTTATCTGTAAACTCAACCTTTGTAAAGTGGCAGTGCATGTCTTTAACAGCGTCTGTTCCTAATCGTTTTTCAATTTCATCCACAACTTTGCGAAAGTCTTCAACGGTTTTGAAGCAGCCTCTGCATCTTGCATGTAAATGTGCCCAGTCAATTACTGGTTGTGTTTGTTCAACTTGTTCACATAAGCCTAAGATTTCATCTAAGCTCCCGAACTGGGAGAGTTTCCCCATGGTTTCTGGGCCGAGTTTAACGTTCTTGATTCCCAGCGTCTTCATAGCCTCAACAACCTCTTTTAATGTTTCTAAGCAGTCTTTGAAAACTTCTTTTGGAGGTCTTTTACCGTAAAATCCGGGATGGAAAACCATGACATGGGCGTTCATCCACTCCGCAGCCGTTGCACATGCAATTAAACGGTTTTTGCTGGCTTCAATTGTTTCTTTGCTGCCGCAGAAATTTATGAAGTAGGAGCCGTGAAGACTAAGCCAAACATCGTTTTCTTTAGCTTTCAAACCAAGTTTTTCAGCCATTTCTTTCTTTATTTGCGGTTTTGTCCCCCAGCGAACAGCTTGATACTCGAAGGCGTCAAGTCCCTCTTCTCTTAAAAGCCTAGGAACAGCCGTTAAAGTCGCTTTCATTGCTCTAAATGCCGGAGGAACTCCAGCCGGACCAAACCTGGGACGGTCAGCCATTTAGAAGCTTCCTTAACTTCTTTTCCCTTTCCTATATCGAAGACTTTTTCGCGTATATTCTCCATAGAACAGAGCTGTTAGGGCGGACACCCATGCTGCAACGTTTTGAAAAACTAAATATTTTCCAACATCATCTAAATCGGTTAAGGGCTTAATTAAACCTCCGAGACTTAGGACGAAGTCTCTGAACCCCGGCGCAGTAGATAATAGAGCATTGTTTATGGATGAGCAAATCCAGCCAATCGGCGCCAAGGCTTCCGCAATGCCTATCGCGGAATTGCTTGTCGATTTCACAAAGCCAAGCAGTGAAGGATTGCTTTGATAAGCATTTGATATAGTTCGGTAAATTAATTGCGGATACACTAAAAGGGAAACAGCAACGATGAAAACTGCAAAAACTAGGAGCACAGTTAAAGCGCTTTTTATAGTGGCTCTTGCGAAATGTATTTTCTGCCAGAGATATGCAACACCCTTAACCCTTAACAACCCAGACTTTATCTTGCCAAAGAATCTCTTTACAGCGTTGCTTATCTTTGACGCTAACTTCCCTGCCTCCTTTAATCTAGGCTCTTTCCGTTGTTTACCGGCGGGTCTGACTTTTTCTTTCCACGTTCTATGAGGCTTCACAGCAACATACTTTGTTAAATACGCCCAGCTGGATACAAGTGTGATTATAACAGCTATTGGAACCAGATGGAATAATGGACTAACTGCTATTGTTATGGTCCAATCAGTTCCGGGAAACTGAAAACTACACTGCAATAATGTTTCATCTCTAACACCAAGGTTTATGGCGTAGAGAACAATGAAATATTCAATTAATGCTGCTATAGTTAGGAACAGAATTATTGCCGCTAGGCCTTTCAACGTTGTCCAGCGGAATACTAGACGTTTTGGAGGGGGTTGAGCCGACAATTGATTCACCGTTAGTCTTACGCCTTTTGCAGATTTATGTTGTGCTTGGAATATGAATGTTCCCATTAAAAAACGTGACTGTATATGCTGTACATTGATTTTAACTCTGAGTTAATAGCCTTAAAACTTTTCAACGTTGCGACAATGGAAACTCATGTCCACATTTCGGACACTTAGCCATTTCGCATTGAACAGAAGATGGACAGCCAGAGCAAGCAAGGGCTCTACCATATGTTATGTCAAAAGCAAAGCCGCATTTTGGACAGCGAATAATGCGTCTCGCAGTCGAACCCACTTTAAGTCACTTTCCCTGGACCAAACATCCCACAAAGTTTTAAAAACTTTTCTTAAGTCGCTTCGGGCAATTCATGCGGAAATTTTAACAACAGTAAAGATTATTAATAATATGGTTTTAAATGCTGGTTTCGTTCAAATATATAATGTTGGCTTGGGAAAGCTATGTCGAAGACAGGTAAAGTAAAACGAGCAGAACTTTACAGGGACCACAACACGCAGGTTTTCCTAAGCAAATTTTTAAGCGAGGAGATAAGTGAACTTGAACCAGTTTATGATCCTAAGCTTGGTTACCGATATCCAATTGTTGAGACGATCATTGGCGACACCTTTGATGCAGAAGATTTTCTGAATAAACTTTATGGAGCAGGAATATTGGAAAGAAGGCTCTACGATAAGAGTATTTATTGTCCAAAATGTGGTTCTGCAAACATTTCTGTTCATTATTGTTGTCCATACTGCAAGTCGTTTAATATACAGAAAAGTTCCTTAATCGAACACGTCAAATGTGGATACATGGATGTTGAGGAGAACTTCCGTAAAGGGAACAAGCTTGTCTGTCCAAAATGCCATGAAGAATTAAGAAAGCTTGACGTTGATTATAGACAGGCTGGAATATGGTGCGCCTGCAAAGATTGCGGTAAAAACTTCGACATCCCCATTACTGCACATTTCTGCAGAGACTGCCATACAAACTCCACTTTTGAAGACGCAGTGATTAAAGATGTTTACGCATACAACTTGAAAGAAGAAGTTAGAGAAGAAGCTGCAGTAGGCTGGGTTGTAATTGCACCCATAAGAGAGTTTCTGCAAGAAAAAGGATTTGAGGTTGAAAGTCCCGCCTTTCTGAAGGGCAAGTCCGGTGCAAACCACATGTTTGACATAGTGGCTTACAAAGGAGACGTAACAAGAAAGGTAACAGTTATCGATTTGGCATCCTCAACGGAAAATGTTGTGCCAGAGCAGCCGGTAATCGCACTATTTGCTAAGATGTTTGATGTTTCCCCAGACAACGCCTACTTAATCGCGATTCCGAAAATGAGTGAAAACGGGAAAAAAATGGCGGAATTATACAACATAAAAA
>DAOUSM010000155.1 GCA_030627225.1 Candidatus Bathyarchaeota archaeon
TCCATACATGTGTTCTTCATCTGGCGGTTTGAGAGAAGCGGTGGTTGTGATTAATAGTATAAACATTGTTAAAGCGTCAAGTAATGCGTGGGCGCCGTCGCTTAAAATTGCCAGACTTCCAACCATGAGACCCAAAATAACTTCTACAACAACCACGCTGGTTATGGCGATTGCTGAAATTTTCAGAGTTTTCAGCTTATAACTGCCTTTTTGTACACTACGCATTTTTTCTTCGTATAAACTGCTAAGAATCAGGGATTTAACAATTATGTGGCAGTTGTTTACATATTGGTTTGTTTTACCATGGATAGAATTGAACTTTCCCGATGATATGAGTCGATTTTGAAAAAGAGTACTCCGATTAAAAACAAAACATTTAAAATGAAAGTGACATATGATATTTTGGTGCCAAGAGTGCAAGGTGAATGCTTTAACTTCTTCCGAGCCTTCTGAGTTTCCTTTTGGGTTTATAAGCTTCTATCTCATAAAAGTTTTGAAGAAGGTGTTCACTGATGAGCATTAGCGATATCCTAGACGGAAAGCTGACCGAAAAGGAAGTTGAAATAAAGGGCTGGATAGTCACAAAACGCTCGAGCGGTGGAGTTCAATTCTTGGTTATAAGGGATGGAACTGGAACGATACAGTCTACTATCCATAAAGATGAAGTTGCTGAAAAGGTCTTTCAGGATGCAGATAGGCTAACGCAAGAGTCTTCCATTATAATTAAAGGTATAGTCAAAGAAGATAAAAGAGCGCCGGGTGGTTACGAAGTAAGGGTTAAGGATCTGCAGCTTGTTCATTTAGCGGCGCAGGAATATCCTGTAGGTAAGAAGGAGCATGGTGTCGATTTCCTGATGGGTGTTAGGCATTTGTGGATAAGGAGTCCGAGACAGATCGCGATAATGAAAGTAAGAGCTGAAGTCATAAAGGCATGCAAAGATTTTCTCGACGAAAGAGGTTTTACTTTGACAGATTCCCCGATTCTTACCCCATCCGCCGTCGAGGGAGTAGCGACTCTGTTCGAAGTTCCTTATTTTGGCGACAAGGCTTTTCTAACTCAAAGCGGTCAGCTTTACGTCGAAGCTACGATAGCCGCTTTCGGCAAAGTTTACTGCTTCGGCCCAACTTTTCGAGCAGAAAGATCGAAGACTTCACGGCACTTGACAGAATTTTGGATGGTCGAGCCGGAAATGGCTTTCTTTACTTTCGAGGATAACTTGAGGCTCCAAGAAGAGATGGTGACCTATATAGTAAAGCAAGTCTTAGAAAAAAGACGAAGAGAACTAAAAGTCTTAAAGAGAGCCTTGGAGCCTTTGAAGAAAGTTGAGCCTCCATTCGATAGAATAAGCTATACGGAAGCTGTCGAGGTGCTGCAGAAAGCTGGATACAGAATAGAGTGGGGAGAAGACTTGGGAGCGCCGCATGAGAGATTTATCTCGCTGCAATTTGAAAAGCCTGTTTTCATCCACAGATATCCAGCCAAAGCCAAAGCCTTCTATATGCAGCCTGATCCAGAGAATCCTGAAGTTGCCCTTTGCGCTGATTTGATGGCGCCAGAAGGGTATGGCGAAATAATAGGTGGAAGCGAAAGAATTCATGACTTGAAATTACTTGAGCAAAGGATCGAAGAGTTCGGCTTGCCAAAGGAAGCTTACGAGTGGTATTTGGATTTAAGAAGATATGGTTCAGTGCCACACTCAGGATTTGGGTTGGGAATCGAAAGAACTGTGATGTGGATCTGTAAGCTAAAGCATATACGTGAGACAATACCCTTTCCGCGGACGATAAGGAGATTCTATCCATAAAACAAAATGGAATGAAAAAGGGGAATGAAAAAGGGGAAGTCTATCCCTTATAGCCTACCTTTTCTTTAAGCTGCCTAACTGACTCCGGATTCATGAGTGTTGTAGTGTCGCCGATGGGTTCGTTTCTAACCAGAGACTTTAGGATTCTCCGCATGATTTTTCCGCTTCGTGTTTTTGGCAATTCGTTAGTGAATATTATTTTGTCAGGTCTGGCCGTTGGTCCTATCGTAGCGTCAACATGTTTTATCAGTTCCTTTGTAAGCTGATCTGAAGGGTTCACATTTTTTCTTAATATTACGAATGCTACGGGCACCTGTCCTTTTATTTCATGTGGTGCCGCTACAACCGCGCATTCTACTACTGCTTCATGGCTTGTTATGGCGTTTTCTAACTCTGCTGTAGATAGTCTGTGACCTGCAACTTTCATTACGTCGTCAACCCTACCAGTTAACCGAATGTTTCCAAGCTCATCCCATTTTCTTGCTCCGTCGCTTGTGTAGTAGTATTTTTCACCGTAAACGCTGAAGTATTCCTTGTATCTCGCAGGGTTTCTCCAGATGTCCCTAATCATGCCTGGTGCAAACGGGCTTTTCTGCACTAGGTATCCGCCTTCGCCTATGGGTACAGGTTTTCCAGTTTCGTCGAGAACATCATGGAGTGTGCCTGGGAAGCTTCTGCCAGCGACTGTTGGGATGAATGGGCCTATGCCTGGTAAGGCGTTGATTAGGGTTCCGCCAGTTTCGGTTTGCCACCAAGTGTCAATTACTGGGCATCTTCCACCACCAATCGTGTGGAAATACCATAGCCATGCTTCTTCGTTTATTGGTTCACCTACTGTGCCCAGTAGTCGGAGACTGTTTAGGCTGTGTTTTTTAGGCCATTCTTCACCCCATTGCATGAACATTCTTATCGCTGTTGGAGCTGTGTAAAAGACGGTCACACCATACTTTTCTATTATGCTCCACCATCTGTCTGGTTGTGGATGGTTTGGGGCGCCTTCATACTCCAACATGGTGGCTCCGCATAAAAGAGGACCGTAGCAACCGTAGGTGTGGCCTGTAACCCAGCCGATGTCGGCGGTGCACCAGAAAACATCTTCGTCGTGAAGGTCGAAGTCCCATTTCGCCGTCCAATATGCTTGTACCGCGTATCCACCTGTATGGTGTTCAACCCCTTTTGGTTTGCCTGTCGTGCCGCTTGTGTAAAGAATATACAATATGTCTTCGCTGTCCATGACTTCAGGTTCATAGTAATCGTCTGCGTTTTTCATTAGTTCATGCCACCAGTAGTCTCTGCCTTCA
>DAOUSM010000026.1 GCA_030627225.1 Candidatus Bathyarchaeota archaeon
GCCGCCGCCAATAACTTTGTCAAAACGCATAACCTTTTCGTCGATAAAAGTTCTTATTGACGTTTTATGTGCCACTGGAGGTACGGCGCCAACATCATAACCAGTGGACTCTTTCACTTCAGCGGGATTCGCCCTTCTAACTTTTTTGGCTCCGCAAGCTATTGCCAGCTTTTTCTCGCTTACTCTCTTGTCTCCGGTAACTATGCCTAAAACTGGCAGACCAGCATCGTCGATGAAAAGTATGCTTTTGATTATTTTTCCACGGCTCACGCCTAAACGGCTAACGGCAGCATCTACAGTCATCGTGTGCTCTTTAAACCTGAAAAATCTCGCACTGACACCCATCTTTTTAAGGTATCCTTCCAAATCCTTTGAGGACACGCTTGCATCAGCGCTCATTATGTGTTCACATTTTCTATAAAGTGTTTTTGCAGTTCTATTATTTCTGTGCTGTTTTTCGCGTTTGCATAGTTTTCCAGCCTTTCTTGGTTTATTTCGATAAAGGTGTGTCCCCACTTGAAAATGGAGAGCAACTGATGGGCTTCTTCTTTAAATCCGGCAATGTAAAGAGCAGAGGCTAAAGCCTCTACGGTAGTAAGTTTAGTTAGTTTGCCGAAATTTACAGGGTTGCCCGCAATTAGGATTGGTAAGCAGCGTGATGTTCCCCTAACACGTTTAAGCATGACTTTTTCTGCATGCTCCCAACTGCAATCTAAGGCGGCCAGTCCGAAATCTTTAATACGCTGTCTGTCAGCCGGGGAGAACGCAATTTTTGAGAATGGATTGAGAACAATAGCCTTTTTTGGTAGAAATCGTATTTGCCGTACTATACGAACTAGTTCATGGCGTTTAAGCTTCAATGCTGTGCACTTTTTCGGGTCGCATTGTCCAGCATGATAAACAACGATTTTAACTGGTTTTTGCACCCGTTTTTCGCACCTTTAAGTGGTTCATGGGATTGTTTAGAACGTGCGGAATCCAATCAATGAGGTCTGTGGAAACCATGTGATAGCCCTTCTCTTCCAAAACGAAGTCTCCAGCAGCACCATTAATGAATGCTCCAGCGACAGCCGCTTCAAAAGGGTCTGTTTGTTGGGTTAGAAAAGCTGCGACAATTCCGGAAAGCACGTCTCCGGTTCCACCAACAGTCATACCCGGGTTACCAGTGAAATTTAGTTTGAAACGTTTTCCGTTGGAGATTATGTCTACTGGTCCTTTCAACAATATTACTGCGCCTAATTCTGCCGCTGTCTTTTGCACTTCTGAAACTCTTTCGCTTAAACTTTCTGACAGCTTCCTACCAGTTAGTATGGCGTATTCTCCAGCGTGAGGCGTTAGTACAAAAGGTACATTTAATGTCTTTTTGAACTCTGCAAAAGCCTTTAAACCGTCCGCATCTAAGAGCAATGGTTTGCCAGCGTTTTCAACAGCTTCGATTATGGCTTTTACCGCTTCTCTAGTTTCCACATGCAAACCGAGACCTGGCCCCAAGGCAACAGCGTTAGCTGTTTCTATGTATGGTTTTAAGGCGGGTAGATTGCCCAGATTTAGGTGTCCACCCTCAAGTTTTATAGTAATTAAATCTGGTGACATGGAAGAGATGGCATAGGCGGTTCTCTCTGGAGCAGCAACATAAGCGATGTCAACACCGGCGCGTAAAGCAGCTAGGGCTACAAAGGCTGGGGCACCGGAAAATGTTTCGCTTCCTCCTATTACCAGTAAGCGTCCGAAATCGCCTTTATGAGATTCGGATGGACGCGGTTTCCTAACGAGTAAAACGTCTCCTGGACCTGCGATGTTTTCGAATTCTTGGGGCAAGCCTATGTCTTTTACGATTAATTCGCCCACGTATTCCTTTGCGTTTTCAAGTCCCTTTTTTGTTTTGTGAAAGGTTATTGTGAGATTGGCTTTCACCGCCTCGCCTAAAACATCACCCGTGTCCGCGTCTATTCCTGTGGGTACATCAACGGCCACTCGAAAAGCATTCATGGTGTTGATTTTTTTAACTAACTGTAAAATCGGCGGTCTCAGCTTTCCCTTTGTGCCCGTCCCAAGCAGCGCGTCAATTACTATTTCAGCAGTTATTTCTGGTATAAGTGTGCTGTCGTATATTTCATGAATTGAAATGCTTTCTTTTAAAAACCGTAAAGCTTTCCAATTTTCTAAAGCTGCCTTGTGAGAAATTTCCTTAGCCTTTCCGGCAAGGATGACTGTGACTTTAAAACCTATTGAAGAAAGGTGTCGTGCAGCGACAAAGCCATCACCGCCGTTCCCACCTAAACCGCAAAAAATTGCAATTGATTTGCCTGGTTTGAATCTTGAAGCAATTTCTAATGCTACATTGTGTCCGGCGTTTTCCATTAACTGAAGTCTAGAAACTCCGAAATATTCAGCGTTAAACTCTAAAGCACGCATTTCTCGGCTTGTAATCGAATTTTTTGCACTATTTTCTTCCAACATGCCTAAACCTAATAGTTAATATTCCAGATAAAAGATAAGGATATCCATATTTGCTGCTTGAATTCTATTGGGATTTCAGATTTAGTAATGAACTAAAGAACAGTTTCAAATGGACGATTTACGAATTGATGTTTGAAAAGCAAAAGCGATGCAGTAAAATATTTTAACGCAGAGGAGACAAACATTACACGAGGATGTTTAAATGCCAACAGCATTTGTGTTGATAAACACGGAGATAGGTTCAGAAGCAGACGTACTAAAAGATTTGAAGAAGGTTGAGGGAGTTGATGAGGCTTTCGCTGTTTATGGAGTCTACGACATAATCGCAAGAGTTAAGGCGGACACGATGGATAAGCTTAAGGAAATTGTAACCTGGCGTATCAGAAGGCTTGACAAGGTTAGGTCAACATTAACTATGATAGTTGTGGAAGGGTCAAAATAGCACGCATTTCCTCTTTTTTATTCATCAAATATCCTTTTAACATTCCGTTTCAATTTCTAATTCATTGAAGAACGGGCTGCCATAAATGACCAACAAAACAATGCACATAGGGCTGGACGACACGGATTCGCCGAGGAAAGGATGCACAACGTACGTTGCTGCCCTTCTTGTGGAAAAACTGCAGAAACTAGGCGCCAACTTCATCGACTACCCAAGCTTGATTAGACTTAATCCAAATGTGCCATGGAAAACCAGAGGAAACGGAGCATTATGCATAAGAATACAATACAACGAAAACGTTGAAGAAGAAATAAAAGAAACAGTGACAAGCACAGTGGAAGAACACGCAGACTTAGATTATAAAGGCACAGACCCCGGCATAGTCTTCTTTAAAAGGGCAAGAATTCCAAAGGAAGTCAAAACTTTCGCCAAAAACACAATAACTGGAATTGTAAGTCTTAAAGATGCATTGACTCTTCTGAAGAGGTCTAAGGCTGAAGCTGTGGGTTTCAAAAAGTGCCGCGGAATCATCGGCGGTTTGGCAGCGGTTGGCGAAACCCTTCAAGGAGACCACACCTATGAAATCCTTGCTTATCGCGCTCCAGAAAATTGTGGCTTAAAAAGGAAGGTGGACGAAGCCTCAATTATCGAAATGGATAGGGCAACAGCACCATACACGTTTAATAATGTTGACTTGGAAAAGGACAGGGTTCTTATTACGCCGCGGGGACCTGACCCTATTCTTTTCGGCATAAGAGGTGAAACTCCAGAGATTGTTAAGAAGGCTTTCGAAATGGTTAAGCCTCTCGAGCCTGTGGAGAGGTGGGTTATTTTTCGCACAAATCAGGGGACTGATGCGCATCTGAAACGAGTTGAAAGGTTAAGTCAGATAAAGCCGTATAATCCGGTGGTTGCCAGAGGAACTGTGGCAGCGAATCCGAAAATTATTCCTCGACGGCACGTGATTTTCCCGATTAAGGATGAAAGAGCATGGGTTGATTGCGCGGCTTATGAGCCGACGGGTGCCCTTCGCAGTATTGCAAGAAAACTGATTGTGGGAGACTATGTGGAAGTTTATGGTGGTGTTCGTGCACCTTCGCAAAATCATCCTTTAACCATAAATCTTGAAAAGATTCGGTTGTTAAAGCCTGCACCAAAAATTGTCTATCGCAATCCAGTTTGTCCAAAATGTGGCAAGCGGTTGAAATCAATGGGAAAGGACAAGGGTTTTAGATGTGAGAGATGCGGTTTAAGATGCACTAATCTCGGCAAAGTTGAGGTCAAGGTAAAACGCGAAGTGAAAAAAGGTTTCTACATAACTTCGCCTAGGTCTCAGAGGCACTTAACGAAGCCTTTTAGGCGTTATGGAATGGAGAAACATCACAGTCGAGTTAAAGGACTGATTGAATGTTGGCATTTCCCCTAAAGTTTTATTCTCCGCGAACTTTGAACATCTCGCATAGCAGTTGATATAATTCGTCTCCGCCTTCAACCTTTGAAAACAAGTCTTTTTCAGCCTTGAGTATGCGCCCAACAGCTTGATATGTTTGCCTCCATTCCAGCTCCTTCCACATTAAGCGATAATTTTTCAGTTCAATCCACGCTCGGAAAATTAAAACAATGAACATGCCTAGGGTGAGTGAAAGGTTTAGTATGTATATCTCTACTATATCCGTGCTTTTCACCTCCTTTCGCAATATGACTTGAATTTATGAGCAATACGCATTTAAATCAAACTTGTGTTGCATATTTAGAGAGGGCTTCAATGAGTGCTGTTTTACCCTCAGTAGTTTACCAATTAGGCATAGGCGGGATAGGCGGCTTCATAGCTGGATACGCTGTCAAGAAAATAAGCAAGCTCATAGTCGTTCTAACAGGTTTATTCATAATTTTCCTTCTTTATCTGGGCACGAGCGGGATAATAAGCATAAACTACGAAGAACTTTGGGGTTCATTAAATGATTTACTCAGTTTTGCTGGTCTAGCAGCAACGTGGCTTATCAGCTTAATATCTCTTTTACCTTTCATGGGAAGTTTCATTGCCGGTTTTGTGCTTGGCTTTAAACTTGGATAGCGAAATAGTTTAAATGTGTGAGACTCGTTAATCCTTTGAAAACGCAGAATTTCACATTTATTGGGGCGTTTAAAAATTGAAAAGGTTTCCAGAGAAGGAGTACAGCCTTCCATTCTTTAAAGAAGCAGGCTATGTTAGAAAATTGTGTCCTAAGTGTGGAGAATACTTTTGGACACAGAATCCAGACCAGGAAACTTGTGGAGAAGCAAGACCGGAAGGCTGCGCCTTTTATACCTTCATAAATGATCCGCCAACAAGAAAAAGCTACAGTTTGCGTGAAATGCGTGAGGCTTTTCTATCCTTTTTTGAAAAGCGCGGACACACCTGCATAAAGCCTTACCCTGTGGTGGCGAGATGGAGAGACGACATCTACCTAACACACGCAAGTATAATTGATTTTCAGCCATATGTAACTGAGGGGATTGCTCCGCCACCAGCAAATCCGCTTGTTATAGTTCAACCATGCATCCGCATGGTGGACATAGCCAATACCGGTCCGACCTTCGGAAAATACCTAACAATTTTCGAGATGGGTGGGCATCACGCGTTCAATTATCCGGATAAGGAGGTTTACTGGAAAGACCAGACCGTAAGGTATCATCATGAGTTCGTTACTAAGGATTTAGGCGTGAAGTCTGAAGAAGTGACTTACAAAGAGGAAGTCTGGTCGGGCGGCGGGAATGCCGGTCCATGCGTTGAATGCATTATTCGAGGGTTAGAGGTTGCAACGCTCGTTTTCATGCAGTATAAAGTTGTTAACAATGAATTCGTTAAATTACCGATACGGACAGTTGACACTGGTTATGGTATAGACCGATATGCATGGCTTTCCCAAGGTGTACCGAGTGGTTTTCATGCTGTTTACGGCAACTTGCTTGAAGAAATTTTTGAAATGGCTGGGATAAGCAAAATTAAGAATGATTTTTTGGTGAAAGTGGCGAGAGTTTCAGGTTTAGTAAGCCTGGATAAGACGGCGAGCAGGCTTGAAGCTCGAAAGAGAATAGCAGAAATTGTTGAAATGAATATAGATGAGTTAGATAACCTTTTGCTTCCAATTGAAAATGTCTTTGCAGTTGCAGATCACACAAAATGCTTAAGCTTCATACTTTCGGAGGGTGTTGTTCCATCTAACATCCAAGAAGGCTACTTGGCGAGGCTCCTCTTCCGCAGAATCTACAGGCTGCTGAAAATGCTGGGCATACCCGAAAAGCTCTACGACATCATGAATATGCAAATTGACCTCTGGTCTGAGGATTATCCACACCTTAAGGAAACGCGGAACGAGATAATGGAAATCCTTTCAGTTGAGGAAGAAAAGTTTCAAGAAACCATAAAAAGAGGCGGAGGACTAGTGAAGCGAATTGCCGGAGAACTGAAAACAAAGAACATTCAAGAAATCCCCGTGGAAACCTTAACCGAACTATATGATTCCCATGGGCTTCCACCCGAAATTGTTGAGCAAATCGCCGAAGAAGAAGGCTTAAAGGCGGAGATTCCAGAAAACTTCTACGCTTTAATTGCTCAGAGACACGAAGCACCTGAGAAAGTTGAAGAAGCAAAACCAGAAGAAATGCTTGAAAAAGCAGTCTCAAATCTTGCAGAAACAAAACCGCTGTACTATGAAGACCAATACATGAGAGAGTTCGAGGCAAAAGTTGTTAAGGCTATAGACAGCGAATACGTTGTTCTTGACAAAACATGCTTCTATCCAGAAGGTGGGGGACAACCAGCAGACAGTGGCTACTTAATTTCCGACGGAAACAAGGTTAATGTTGTTGATGCCCAAAAAGTCGGCAAGGTAATTGTCCACAAAGTGAAAGGCATGATTCCGAAGGAAGGCAGCATTGTTAAGGGAGTGATTGACTGGAATAGGCGATACAATCTCATGAAGAATCATACAGCCACTCACATAGTTAACGGCACTGCAAGACACGTTCTCGGACAGCACATTTGGCAGTTTGGAACACAAAAGGGAGTTGAACGTTCTAGACTTGATATTTCTCATTACCGTAGGCTGACGTTAGAGGAAATACACAAAATAGAGACATTGGCAAACCAAGTAATTTCACAAAATATTCCAGTGGAAACCTCTTGGATGCCGAGAAGCGAAGCGGAAAAACTTTATGGCTTTAGACTCTATCAGGGCGGAGCGGTTCCGGGCAAAGAGATACGTGTTGTAAAGATTGGAGACTGGGATGTTGAGGCATGCGCTGGAACTCACGTGAAAAACACTGGCGAAATCGGATTTATCAAAATAGTCCATTCGGAAAGAGTTCAAGACGGTGTGGAAAGACTGACGTATTCTGTTGGAATTCCGGCTCTGAAGGCTATGCAGGAAAACGAGCAATTACTCTGGAAACTTTCAGAAACCTTGAATGCACCTATTGAGAAACTGGATAAAACAGCGGAAAAACTAGTTAAAGAACTAAAGGAAGCGCTGGCTGAGAAAAGAAAGCTCATCAAAGAAATAGCGATACGGGAAGGTGCAGCGGATAGAAGGCTGGAGATGGAAGTAATTAAAGAAACAAAAGGCGTGAAAATTGTGATGCGTGACTTTAAGGAAGCAATCGATGTTAACCGAATGGTTCAGACAGCAAACGAGATGATAATGAGGGATGATGCAATAGTCACAATGTTTTATGGAACGGATGGAAAAAATGCGCGGATAATGGTTATGGCTGGAAAAACAGCTTTAGAAAAAGGTGTAAACGCTGGTGAAATAGTTAAAGAAGCCTCTGCAATTATAGGTGGCGGTGGCGGTGGAAAACCCAACTTTGCTCAGGGCGGCGGAACACTAATCGAAAAACTGCCAGAAGCTATCAAAAAAGCTGAAGAAGTGCTGAGGAAACAGTTAGAAACTAGAGCAAAGAATTAAAGTAAGTTTCGCATAAGTAGTTATGGTGCTCAATGTGAGGGACAGCGTTCTCAACCCATAAAAACAAAACATTTAATAGCCATCAAACCAGTTCAGAAACTTTCATGGAATTTTTAAAAAAAATCGAAGAAAAATGGCAAAAAGCATGGGAAAACGCGAAGATTTTTGAGGCAGACCCAGATCAAAATAAGAAAAAGTTCTTCATTACTTTTCCATACCCATACATTAACGGACCACTCCACGTAGGCCACGCATTCACAGCCTCACGAGTAGACGCATACGCACGATTTAAGCGGATGCAAGGATACAATGTGCTGTTTCCTTGGGCGTGGCACTGGACAGGCCAGCCGCTGATAGGAGCAAGCGAACGAGTTGCAAAGGGCGACGAGGAATTCATAAGAGTTTTAAGACAAATGGATGGCGTTCCAGAAGAGGAACTCAAAAAATTCGTTGACCCGATTTATATGGCAACTTACTACACAAACGAGAGCAGAACTGCCGCTAAAAAGGCAGGCTTCTCGATTGATTGGAGAAGGGAATTCAACACAATTATGCCAACTTTCCAGAAGTTCGTTGAATGGCAGTATGAAAGCTTGAGAGAAAAAAGATATGTTACGATTGGAACCCATCCAGTTGTATGGTGTCCCAAATGCCAGAGTCCAACGGGAGACCACGACCGACAAGAAGGAGAAGGCGTCACACCAGAACAGTATACGCTGATAAAATTCAAACTGGACGAAGAAACCTATCTGCCTGCCGCCACATTCCGACCGGAAACAATCTACGGAGTAACAAA
>DAOUSM010000073.1 GCA_030627225.1 Candidatus Bathyarchaeota archaeon
CCGCAGGCTACATAAAATGTGATTCATTCCATACAACCCACGGTCGCCCAATAGCCTTAGCAACTGGAATAAAGCTTGCAAATCCGAAGTTAACCATCGCTGTTATCAGCGGCGACGGAGACCTATTCGCAATAGGCGGAAACCACTTCATCCATGCCGCTAGACGAAACATAGACATGACTGTGATATGCGCAAACAATTTTAATTATGGAATGACCGGCGGCCAGTTCGGACCCACAACTCCATTAGATGCATTTACAACAACAACACCCTACGGCAACATCGAACATCCCTTTAATCTTGTGCATTTAGCGACTGCTGCGGGCGCAGTTTACGTAGCCAGATGGACCGTGCTACACGTTCAAAGACTCACAGAATCTATCAAAAAAGCCTTACAAAAGAAAGGATTCAAATTCATCGAAGTTGTTTCCCCATGTCCGGAAATCTACGGAAGACGCAACAAGCTTGGAAGAGCTGTTGACACAATGAAATCTTACAGACAAGTCTCAGAGATAAGGCATGGCTATGACCCTTCAAAAGCTGGAATCACAAAAGAAAAAATAATAGTTGGCGAATTCATTGACATCGAAAAACCAACATATGAAGAACTACTTCAAAAGCAATTCATCAAAGTTCAGGAAAAGCTGAAGGGAGGCTAAATCATGCGTGTGGAAATTCGCATCGGCGGTTTTGGCGGGCAAGGAATCATAAGAACAGGTTTGATTTTGGCAACAGCAGCCTGCGTTTACAGCGATAAAAACGCCATTCAAACGGCATCCTACGGTCCAGAATCAAGAGGAGGCCGCTGCAGATCCGAAGTAATAATTTCTGACGAAGACATAGATTTTCCAAAGGTTGAGCATTCCGACATCCTAGTTGTTATGTCTCAAGAAGCATACAATGAGTACGTTGGCGACTTGAAGGAAAATGGGGTGCTCTTGGTGGATCCAGACTTGGTTCCAAACCAGAGAAAAGACTTAAAAGCTAAAATCTACAGGGTTCCAGCAACGAGGATTGCCGAAGAGATTGGCAAAAAAATAGTTGCAAATGTTGTTATGATAGGAGCCTTTGCGGCAATAACAAACTTGCTTGATGTAAATCATGTGAAGGAGTCAATAAAACATAATGTTCCTAAAGCGTTTGTGGAATTAAACATGACAGCCTTCGAAAAAGGCTATGAATACGGAAAGAGCATCCTTAAAAGTTAGAATCCTCCAACCTTTTGTGTTTGCATCTGCAACTGTGGCAACTGCGCTAACTGAGTCATGAGTTTCGATTTTCGCACGCCTACATGGCGTAGTGGAGCTATTTTTTTAGCTTCGTTGTAAATGTCTGACGCTATTTTTCCAAGAACCATTTCTTGTGCGAACTGGTCTAACGTAAGCGTTGAGGCTTTTTCCTTAATGATTCTCTCCATTATGGTGCGTATGGCTTTTTCTTGTGACGTCTTAATCCTCGAAAGCGTGAGGGCACAAGCAGCCACCCGCAGCTTATATCCATCCTTTGTGGTGACGTTGAATATTCCTTCAACCTTTGTTGTTCTTCTTCTAACAAGGCTCCGCAAGTAGTCCCTTGAATATTCATGTCCCTTAAACATTGTGCGCGCAGTTTTGCCATCCACTTCCGTTATTTGAAAACGCATTTTCAAATACTGATGAGCAAAATCGTTTGTAATATCATAGAGTGTTGAGTCAATTACTCTCCCGATTAGTTTTTCTGATGCACCGGCTGGCACTGCTCCTAACTCAACGTTCCCAAAGTATGGTGGTGCCAGCACTGTATACCATGATTTGCCACGCCATTTATCTCTTACACGTCTTCTTTTCGAGGACAAGTTCACCCTCCAAACGTAGCTTGAAAATTCACATCATAGTATTAAAAGCTTTACCGTTTAGGCTCTATCTTTTCTATACCACCCATATATTTTCTTAAAACTTCCGGAACAATGATGGAGCCGTCTTCCTGCTGAGAGTTTTCAAGTAAGGCAACAATTGTTCTGCCAGTGGCTAAAGCCGTTGAATTCAAAGTGTGCACAAACCCTTTTGGTGGTTCTCCTTCTTTCTCTCTATATCTTATGTTCAGCCTTCTAGCCTGATAGTCTGTGCAGTTGCTGCATGAAATTATCTCCCTATACGCGTTCTGAGCGGGCATCCAAGCTTCTATATCGTATTTTTTGGCAGCAACTGTTCCAATGTCTCCTGTACAGACATTTACAACGCGATAGGGCAGACCGAGTTTTTGAACAAGTTCTTCAGCGTTTCGTATAAGTTCTTCATGCGTTTTCCACGAGTCTTCAGGTTTGCAGAAAACAAACTGTTCAACCTTGTTAAATTGATGCGTCCTGAATATTCCGCGTGTGTCTTTGCCGTGTGCTCCTGCTTCCTTTCTAAAGTTTGCGCTTACACCAACAAGTTTAAGTGGTAGGTCTTCTGCTTTTAAGACTTCGTCCATGAACATTGCTGCCATCGGATGCTCCGAAGTTGCAATCAAGTATAAGTCTTCATTTTCAACTTTGTATAAGTCGTTTTCGAAATCGCTTAGTGCCACTACACCTTCATAGGGTTTGCGTCTCATAAGGAATGGCGGCTCTATAGGCGTATAACCCTTCTTAACCATCTCTTCTAGGGCGAAACTCATCAAAGCCATATCCAGCAGAACACCTTCTCTTTTTAGGTAGAAGAATCTGGCACCAGCCACTTTTCCAGCTCTTTTAATATCAATTATGTCTAGGCTTAAACCTAAATCTATATGGTCTTTAACTGGAAAACTGAATTTGTGTATTTCACCCCATGTCCTTATTGGAACATTACCATGTTCATCTTTGCCTATCGGGACTGACTCGTGCAAGAGATTTGGAATTCGCATAAGATAATACCGCATTTTCTCTTCACATTCGTTCACCTGCTTTTCCAGTGCCGTTATCTCCGTGTCAATTTTTTTGGCCTTCGAAATTTTAGTGCCGACATCTTCCCCTTTCTTTTTCAAAGCCGCAATCTCTGTTGTTAGTAGTCTTCTTTCATGACGAAGCTCATTCAATTCTGTTAAGAGCCGCCGCCATCTCTCGTCATACTCAATAAGCTCATCCAGCATCCTTAAGTTTTCAGGGTCTCCCCTCTTCATCAGATTATTCCTTACGAGTTCAGGTTTTTCACGGATAAACTTAATGTCGAGCATTTTCCTCACATACACTCTGTTTTCTTCGTCTTATTAACTGGTTTAGTCCCGTAAGTTTAGCATTTAATTAGCTATTTAACCTTACGATTAGGTTTAGAAAGCACTGACTTTTCATTAAGCTTCTTGGCTGTGATAAGGGCTTTTTCTGCTGTTGAAACGCAGAAGAGAAGGTCGTCAATTGTGGCGATGAAAGTTGGAAGTTCCCTTCGGCATTCTATATACGTAACCACTTTGTTTCCTTTTCGCGTCGTTTTAATGGATAAACCCGGCGGTACTTTAAAGTTATCTGGCGAAACAGCTTTTGCAACTGCTTCTGCATTTTTAGCGTCAGCATACTCCAATGTGATTTCAGCTTCCAATTTTTTCGCCTTTCAACTGCTTTCCAATTAGCTCGTTAACAAGTTTTATGAAGATGTTGATGTTTTCTATGGGAACTTGTGCTCCAGCTGCTATGTTGTGTCCGCCACCTTTTCCCAAGCATTTTTCAGCAGCTACCTGCATGACTTCCCCTAGATTGACTCCTTTATTTGTTACTATATCTATGGTTCTTGCAGAGACTTTTGCTAATCCTTCCTCTTCAACATTAGCGTACGCGATTAACGGTTTTTCAGGATTTGGAAGGCTTATTGAAAGGATGGACGAAATTGCCCCTATTATCTTGTCGTCTATGAAGTCTTCACCATAAACAACGTATATGTTTTCGAGTTCCTTCATTCTTTCGGGTTTTTCCATAACCCATCCAAGATACTTGTTAATTGTTCTTCTATACTCCTCTAATACTTTGTTGGCCTCTTCGAGGGCTGAGCCTCTGTCACCCATGCAGACAGACACACCAAGACTTGGTCTGTCCATGCGTCCAGTTGCATTCAGTAAAACAGCGAATTCCCTTGCGTCTCTAAGAGGGGTCCACGGTTCTTCACGGTTTAAAATGTAAACATGTCCGATAAGGTTTGAAACTTCACAGTGTAAACCTTTTGATACCAAATAGTCTGCGAGGGCTGAACACAGCCTTTTCTTTTCCTCTTCAGAAAGGTCTCTTAAAGCCCGCCATTTTTCGCCATGCTTTGGTTTGATGTCTAGACTTACCAGAAAGGCTAGACTTTTGTCTTCTTCACCGCTTATGCCTGGAATAAACGGGTTAGTTGTGGATGCTAATGTTCTGTGTATGGGACGTGTTTCCCTGCCGAAAAATATCAGGTCTTTTTCAACCGTTAAAAGTTCCGCATTCCTTGCGTCTTCAACTATTTTTTCGTTTAGTCCCCCGAGCATTCGCTGGTCATACTTGTCTTGCATGTCTCCGAGGGCTCCAACCACAGCTATGGGTGCCAAGTCAACATTAGTCTTGTCCATGGCTTTAGCTACAAAATATGAGACGCCTGAACCGCTTATGTCCCGTGCTCCATCTACTCCAAGTAAATGTGGATTTACATGCACAAAGTTGGCTGCTTGTCCACCGATTACTTGGTGGTGGTCCAGAATTACAATTTTAAAATCCGCAAGCTTCTCACTTAACAAGTCTAGGTAGCCGCTTCCCAAGTCTGTGAAAACTAATAGTTGTGGCTTTTCTGAAAGAACTTCATCTATGAGTTTTTCGTCAATCCACTGGGTTATCCTGATACAAAATTTCGCATCAATCCTAAACAAGGCTTTCCCAATAATCCCAGCAGCTGCGATCCCATCAGCATCCAGATGCGAAAAAACATGAATAAAACCGTCCTCATTAACAGTTTCTAAAATTGTTTTTGCAGCATGCGAAGCTGAATCCAGAAAATTTGTGACTTGTTTCTCGTCTAGAACCGTAACCACCACAATTAGGCTAGAGGGGCTGTTTTATTTAAGAATGGCGACATGCTCTGCAATTTTTCAGTGAAGAAAATTCTAGCCCCCATAGGTTTTCAATATTGAAACTGTGTTAACCAAATATTTCGAAGGTATAAGACGGGTAGTGCGTAAGAATTTCTAGGCTATGGTGGCTATTTTTGGTTCGTATTTCCAGTTAGGCGGTAAGATGCCTTCGCGTTTGTAGTATCTTGCAAGTTTGTGGATTTTTGCTTCCACAAGTTGGAGAACCCTTTTGTTGTGTAGGTCTTTCTTGTTTTTCTCAAGGTGTGCTGTAAGTCCCGCAGCCTTTTTCAGCAGATTTCCAAGGTCTTCTGGTATTGTTGGTGCAAGCTCTGCCTCCTTAAGTATTTGTGTTATTGTTTTTCCAGTGATAGGCTTCACCAAAGGAATTGCGTATTGATCTCTAAGGATTGTTCCTATGCGGCTTGGCGGCTGTCCTCCCTTTGCCATTTTAATGACCAGGGCTTCCACCTCTTCTGGCTGGTATTTGCACCAGCTTGGAGGCCGCTTGCCAACTGGCCTAA
>DAOUSM010000182.1 GCA_030627225.1 Candidatus Bathyarchaeota archaeon
GTAAAGACAGGCGAGGTGAAGGCTATAGAATTTGATGGTGTCACTTCAAAGAGAATCTAGCAGAGATAGATCTTAACATGGTTCTCCTTATCTACTCGAGTGTACGCTAACATTTATTGGAGTTTCATATGCATTAGGTGTTTCAGAATTCGCCTACTTTTTCTCCTACCTTATAGTAGAATCCTTCTTCATCTACCCATTTAAATAATAGACCATCTTTCCAGTCGTAGCCTTCACGAACATGAACCGCCAACACTTCACCTATAAACCAGACATGATCGCCTACTTCCACTTCTTTAACAACCTTACATTCGATACTAACTGGGCTTTCTTTGATAAGTGGAGCCTTCACTTCAACTCCTCTAACGGGAGTAAGTTTTGCTAGTTCAAATTTGTCAACTTCCCGACCTGATTTCTCTCCACAAATTCGCACAGCTTCCATAAGTTTCTCATCAACTACATTAACTACATACTCTCCGCTTTTACGAACTAACTCAAAGGAGTATCTAGAAGGCGCTATTCCAACACCTACTAAAGTCGGTTTTCCAGAAAAGAAAGCAAACATGCCGATACTTATAATGTTCTTTTTTCCTTCATGCTCAACTGACACCAAGTAAACAGGTCTGATAGGCAATTGCCTCAATCCATCACGAACAGAAACCTTCTTCTTCATCGAAACACACTCCTAGAGGTAAAGAATTACGTTCTCACATAGGAGATATATTAGTTTTGATTAATCTTAGCGCGTTCTGACTCATTTTAGATTCTGTCTCTATAGCAAATAGTTCAGTATTACTTTAAAAAAAGGCATTGATGGTTCAAAGTAGGTTTTCGCCAAAAGCTATTTTCTAATACGTCGAATTTCGAACACAACAGGGTTGTCAGCGTCTGGGCAAGCATTGAACATTACGTCTTTATCTTCGGCCCATGGAAACTCTACGCCATAACGCATGGCGTAAATTTTCGGAAGCAAAACCATTAGTGCACTATAGCAGATGTCGCCTTTCACTGATCTACCGTCAAAAACTATTTTATCGCCCACTTTATGTCCAAATGCACATTTTCCCTTCTGACTCTTTACGCTGACTTCAATAATATACGACATGCAAATCACCATCGGAAATGTATGTTTCTACGCTTATAAAGCGATGGATCTTATGGTGGAACATTGAAGGTATGATTTAAATTAGCGCTCGCAATCGCAAACACATAAAAACATTCATTCCCCCTTTATTTAAAAGGAAGTGAAAAGTATGGAAGTTTTCGAAGCCATAGAAAAGAGGAGAAGTATAAGAAAGTATAAGCCATCAAGCATACCAGACAAACATTTAAAAAAGATTCTCGAAGCCGCTCGTTTGGCACCTTCAGCTGGAAACCGTCAGCCTTGGCGTTTTATAGTCGTTCGAAGTTCCGAGCGAAAGAAGATTTTGGCAGAGGCTGCGCGGAACCAAATGTTTTTGGCGGACGCTGGAGCCATAATCGTGGCTTTAGCGGATCCTGAGGCTTCACCTAAATGGTTCAAACAGGACGTTATGATAGCCATGGAACACATAGTTCTGGCTTCCACTGGCTTAGGCTATGGCACTTGCTGGATAGGTGCCTTCGAAGAGGGGCAAGTCAAGCGATTACTCGGAATTCCGGAAAGAATAGCAGTTGTGGCTTTGCTTCCTATAGGAGTGCCAGATGAAAAACCACAGCCGAAGCCGAGAAAAGATTTCAGTGAAATCTTCTTCGAAGAAGAATACGGCAAGCCTTTAACACTTTAAAACTGTATAATGCTGGAAAAGGGGACGAAGCCATTAATAGCGCTCTGCAGCGGTCTCTCTGCCAATTGAACATGTCTTTTCAGATCACTACATTTAAATTTTAATTCAACTTGACTTGTTCGCATGAAAAATATAAATGAAATAATCGATAGCGCTTTATCTTATTTCAGGAGTGGCTACAATTGCGCGGAAAGTGTACTTTTGGCAATAGCTAAAGATGCTTTAGAGATACAGAGTGATCTAATACCAAAAATTGCCACTGGTTTTGGCGGCGGTATCTCGAGACAAGGATATGTTTGTGGGGCGGTGAGCGGCGCCGTCATGGGTTTCGGTTTAAAGTATGGTAGGAATAGTCCAGAAGAACTCAGAGCAAAAACATACAATCAAGTAGCAGAATTCTACAAACAGTTTCAAAAAAGGTTTGGAAGTATTGTTTGTAAAGAGCTGTGTGGATGCGACCTTTCAACCATAGAGGGCGTAAGGAAATTCAGAGAAAATAATGTGCACAAGGAAAAATGCAGTAACTTTGTTAGTGGCACTATAGACATCTTCATGAGTTTAATCGACGAAGTGGAGAAGCGGAACAGAGTGTAAAGAACATGAACTCATCAAAATTTGAATTTTTTATAGCTGGTTTACCGGAAAAAATTCGCTACTTAGAGGAACAGGGTCTTTTCAGGGATGCAGTTCGCTTGATAAACAAGATTCTAGCTGAAAATAAGGGGCTTCCAAACATGCTTAAATCCAGACTGGAATGGGAACCGGAGAGAATTGAAAGAATAAGAAGGGATTATGCATTAAGTCGAAAACAAGCCTTTGAATCTCTTAAAAGTCAGATTCCAGATTTAACACAGGAAGATTTTGAAAAATGGATGCGGGAAGAGTTCATAGAGTACAGGGAGATAGAGGGAGAAACA
>DAOUSM010000116.1 GCA_030627225.1 Candidatus Bathyarchaeota archaeon
AACTTCTTTGCCACAGTATTCACATTTTGGCATAATTGTCCTCAAATTAATTTAGGTATATCACTCATAAGTGAATTTTGCTTTCCTCTCATACATTGGAATAAAAACGTTGACTTTAGGCTCTGAACTAGGTTGTTCAATGAAAATCTTGTTTACTGGAACACTATTTTGAAGTTTCTAGTCATGTATGTTTCCAGTTGGCTCCAAATATAACATAAAACATATTACGATCTGAACTTAATCTTTAAATGGTTAGTTTAATGTCATCACAGAAACTGCTCTACGACGTGATAGTACCACCTAAAGCTTCTGTTGCGTTCCCAAACACAGCTATGTATAATATGATCAGATTTTGGGGTAGAAAACCCTGGAACATTGTCAGAAAACATATAGAACATTACACAAAAGAAGGAGATCTGGTTTTTGATCCTTTTGCTGGATGTGGTGTTGTAACTATTGAAGCTCTGAAAACAAGATGGAGCCCGGGCTAGATCCGCATCTTCGTCTAATGGACTGAAATCGTAGAGGGTTTAACTAGTTAGAAGGTTATAAATAGCATAATCAAGTAATTCCTCATAGGTTTGTGGAGTTGTCTCCTCCAAGCATGAGAGAGATCGCCCTACTCGAGGTATCCCAATTCATGAGGGAGAGCCCTGAGCCCTTCAGCCCCTCCACTACAGTCTCTAAGCTCACTGGCTACTTCTACAAGACAAACCTCTATGAGGTACCAGTGGTCGGCGAAGGCAAGATCGGCCTCGTTACCCTGCGCGACCTCCTGAAGATTGTTCATCCACATCGGACAAGGTTAAGGAGGATCTGGAGGTTCGTGGGGACTCTCACACCAGATAGGAGGATCTTAGAGGCAGCGGATCTTATGTTTCGACGCGATACTAGGGCGATCCCCATCGTGGAGGAAGGGCGTGTCGTCGGTATCCTCTCACAGGTCGAGATCGCCCAGGCACTCTCAAGCGCCCAAGAGCTCGGGGAGATACCTGTCAAAAAGGCGATGAAGCACCCCGTCATCACGATAGAGAAGGAGAGCAAGATCTCTTCAGCTAGGAAACTGATGCTGGACCATAGGATAAGCCACCTGCCTGTATCAGATAGGAAAAGACTCCTCGGCATTATCACCGCGAAGAACATCGTCTACCACTTCATCATCCCTGCAGGTGGGACCAAGCTCGGTGAACGGATCGGTGAACTCATTGGTAGGCTGAACGGCCAAGTGAAAGGAATAGTAGATCCGCATCCCCTCACGCTAGATCCTCAGACCTCCTGCCTAGAGGCCGCCAAAGGCTTTACAGAACAAGGTAAGAGCGCATGCATCGTGACAGGGGTAGGAGGAGAGCTCTCGGGAATCCTCACTCCAAGGGAACTCGTCTCCCTCCTATTAAGGTCTAGGGTCGAGGAGGAGAGAGTGCCGATCTCCATCACTGGGTTGACGGATGAGGAGGGCTTCTTCGAGACCTCCCTCGTAGAGGATAAGATCAGGAGGGTGATCGAGAAGAATATGCGTTTCTACCCCCAGATCGAGGAGGTGACTGTAAGGCTGAAGAAACGGGATATAGGAGGAAAACGAACAAGATACGAGCTGACAACCCGTATCCACGGACCTGCCAAGCAGTTCTATGCGGAGGCACATGGTTGGGACCTCCTGACAGCCACAGATGACCTCTGCAACAAGTTGGACGGTTTATTGAAGAGGATGAAGCAGGAGCCTAGGAAGCGCCCAACCCGGCGAAAGGTCCGTAGGCCCTAGTTTTTTCAAGAGATGGGTCCGCCTGAGAGCGCGCGCTTACTATAGCTTTGTGTTTAAGTGAAAAAGTCTATTCGTATCGCAAATTGGAATATATACACCTCTTTGCTACGTTGTTGAAGAAAAGTAATTTGGTAGAGAACGAGCTTAACAGGAACGTGCCAAATAAAGTATCTGATTTGAAGGTTGAACATTGATGCTAGGCGTTAATATCAAGCATTAATTTTTAAATTCTTGGCGACAATTGAATCTCAAGTTCTAAATTAAAATTTACACTACATAAATAATTAAGTAATAGAACTCATATTTTGTTAGTGAATGTCAAATAGAAACGTCGGAGGTGCCGTGAAACTCGGAAAAGTTCTGGTTGCGTGCGCGTGGCCCTATGTCAACTATATTCCGCATTTAGGTACGTTAGTGCAGGTTTTGTCAGCTGACGTTGTGGCAAGATATTATCGGTTAAAAGGCGAAGACGTTGTTATGGTAAGTGGTTCAGACGAGCATGGAACACCAATAGAAGTTGAAGCCCTCAGACTAGGTGTTTCACCCAAACAATTGACGGACAAAAATCACGCGAAGGTTGTTGAACTATTCAAGAAATGGGGGTTCTCATTTAACAATTACACTAGGACAGAAAACCCAGTGCATAAAGAATTTGTGCAAAATCACCTAATGAAAATTTACAACAACGGATACATCTTTGCCCAAGAAACGGAGATGCTTTACTGCGAAAAATGTCGTCGCTTTCTACCAGACAGATTTGTTGAAGGAAAATGTCCATACTGCGGATATGAGACTGCCCGCGGAGACCAATGCGACTCATGTGGAAGACTATTGGAACCGACACTCCTCATTGAGCCTTACTGTGTAATCTGTAGAAGTAAACCTGTAATAAAAATGACTAAGCACTGGTATTTCGACATGTCTAAGTTTTCCCAAAAACTCAGCGACTACATTAGCAACAATAAACAGTTGCCAATAAACGCGAGAAACTTCAGCTTAAACTTAATCAAAGAAGGATTAAAGTCTAGAGCAGTTACGAGAGATGTCAGTTGGGGGATTCCAGCACCTTTTCCTGAAGCCGAAGGCAAAACCATCTATGTGTGGATTGAAGCAGTTTTGGGCTATGTCTCAGCAACAATCGAGTACTTCCGAAACCGTGAAGAACCGGAAAAATGGAGGGAATACTGGTTTAACAGAGACGTAAAGACAATATACTTTGTTGGGAAAGATAACATTCCATTTCACGTGATAATTCTTCCAGCTTTACTATTAGCCTCTCACGAAGACTACAATCTGCCATGGAATGTTTCATCAACAGAGTTCCTCCAGTTCAAAGGTGAAGCATTTTCGAAGAGCCGTAGAATCGGTGTATGGATAGACGAGGCATTAAAGCTGTTTCCAGCAGACTACTGGCGTTATTTCCTAACGGCAACAAGGCCTGAAACAAAGGATACAAATTTTTCATGGGAACTGTTCATCGAGAAAGTTAATGCAGATTTGAACGACACGTTCGGCAACTTTATCCACAGAACTTTAGCATTTATAAACGCACAATTCAACAGCGAAGTTCCGAAGCCAAGTTGCTTAGACGAGGATGAGGAGCAGATCCTGAAAAATCTCAAAGAGAAAGTGGAAACAATTGCCAAGGAAATTGAAAGTTGTAGATTGCAATCCGCTGCAAATACTGTGATAAGCATAAGCCGCATGGGAAACCAGTACTTGAACGAGAAGGAACCATGGAACGTGATTAAGAAGGACAGAGATAAAGCGGCAAACACGATTTATGTGTCAGCGCAAATCGTTAAAGCCCTAGCAATAGCTTCAGCACCCTTCGTTCCATTTGCTGCGGATGAGCTTTGGAAAACTCTCAACCTGCATGGAAGCGTTCACGAACAAAAATGGGATGAAGCCCTAAAACCGTTGCCAGCAAGCCACAAAATAGCTAAAGCTAAGCCTTTATTCCGAAAGATAGAGGCTGACGGCGAGAAACTCGCTGAAATGCTGGAGAAAGTTAGAGAAACCTTGGCTAAGAGTGCCTAAGTTCCATTGTTGGCTGTGAAATTTTGAAACTCAAAATCGACCTACACGTC
>DAOUSM010000062.1 GCA_030627225.1 Candidatus Bathyarchaeota archaeon
AAAACGTTACAAATTAGAGGGTGTCATATAATGAGCGTAGTTGAGAGAAAAGTTGGATATTTTATGGATTACGGTTCGCAAAACACAGAGAAAACCATAGAAATTGTAAGAAACAGAATCCGGAGAGGCGACGTTAAAACAGTTGTTGTGGCAAGCACTTCCGGCGAAACCGGAGTTAAATTCGCAAAGGCACTTAAAGACGTTGCAAGCGTTATCGCTGTTTCATACGAAGAAATGAAACCCATGTATAAACGGCAAATCACCGAATTCGGCGGAAAAGCATTGGAAAAAGCGCATTTGCCTCTGCATTCAAAAGGAATGGATGATGTAAGAAAAAGCTTCTACACGCTTGGACAGGGATTCAAAGTTGCAGTTGAAGTTATTTTGATAGCGGCTGATAAAGGTGAGGTTAACCTTTACGGGGATGTCATAGGCGTTGGTGGAACCGGTAAAGGTGCAGACACTGCAGTAATCGCCAGAGCAACACCAACCAAAGAAATATTCAGCGAAGAAGAAAACAAAAAACTGGAAATTCGAGAAATAATTGCCATGCCATTGAAAAAGAAATGGTGGAAATAAAAGCAGCAAAAGGGCGACCGCACAAGAGTGCACATAAATCTTTCACAACGAGTTTCTCCAGCGCCCGGCTATATTCTTAACGGAATATTACATGATATTTAGCGATTACCCACTTTTTACCCTACAAATTCAGAAGAGCAAAAGTTTTTAGCCCTACACCTAAATAGAAAACGGTGTTTAAGCGTGTCTTTCCGCCTTAAGATGGAGCAAACAGCAGAAAACAAAAAATCAAACATCATTTTGGCCCTAGACTTTCCCTTTGAAAAACCAGAAAACCGCGAAAACCTCTTCTTCAAGGCAGAACGCATTTTGGAAGCAGTGCGCCCCTACATATGCGCTGTAAAGTTTAACCGTCACCTCATTCTTCCCTTCGGCACATTCAACGGCGTACAAAAACTTGTTAAAAAAGCCCACAACATGGAACTGCTGACAATAATGGACTGCAAAGTAAACGACATAGGCTCAACAAACCAAACAATCGCAGAATACTATTACGCTGCAGGCTTCGACGCCCTAACAGCCAACCCTTTCGTGGGATGGGAAGAAGGCTTAAAACCTGTTTTCGATGTTGCGCATAGACTGCAACGCGGCGTAATTCTCCTCGTCTACATGAGCCATAAAGGAGCAAGCGAAGGCTACGGACAAACAATCTTTAATGCGGAAACCGGCCAAAAAACACTCCAATACGTGTCATTCGCGAAAAAAGCCTTAAAATGGGATGCCGATGGTGTTGTTGTTGGTGCAACATACCCAGAAAAAATAAGAGAAGTGCACGAAATACTTGGCGAAAAAATCCCAATTTATTCACCTGGGATAGGCATTCAAGGCGGAGCAATCGAATCAGCTTTGAAGGCGGGAGCACGCTACCTAATTGTTGGACGGACGATAACGCTTGCAGAAAATCCGGCTGAAACCGCGAGGAAAATCAGAGATCTCGCAAATCAATCTGTGAATCTCTTTTAGCGTGAAGGAAAGTCAACTTATCGTTTCCGAACCGAGACGAAGCTAAGGGTTTATTTGAATTTCCATGTCGTGGCCGGTTACATCTGGTCGACCCTTGACAGCTATTACTCCTTTCATTCTCCAAGTGTTCCTTGCATTATGACCATGGTAGGTTGGTGGGACGCCTGACGGGATTGATATGCTGAAGGGGAATTGTTGATTAAAACCATCGGTGATATGCATTCTTCCAGCTACTGAAACCTTTCCTTCATGCAGCTTAGCATTCTGCTCAGCCGTCACAGTTCTTGCTTCACTTCCAGAACCTTTCTTTTCAGTAGCCTTCGTCCACTCAATTACCCACATTTCAATTCTTAATTCATCAGCATCAAACTCTTCCGATGACGAAACGCTAAACGTGCCTGTCATAGGTTCATTAAGATTAAACGCCTGCTTATCTAAGGTCACCGAGACAGTAGCTTTAGGTGCCTTAAACTTCTTTAAAAAACCCATAACCCTTCTCACCACCTATTATTTTATTGCGTATATCTAAACACATTATTCATTATGCTACGTTTTCAGTTTTTATAACTTGTCATCTTCCTCTTCTTTCCCAAAGTTCCTTTTTCAGCAAGTCTCTAACAGCAGACCTTATTGCTGCGCTTCTACTCGGATACATATTCGCCCTTACAAGCTCATCTAAACCTTCCAAATAAGCTTCAGGTAACAGGACCGTTACAAGTTTCATCAATTTCACCCTTGAATATGTTATGTAGATAATATGTGGTAAATATAAGATTTGATTAAACCTTCAGATTCGAAGGCTATGTTGAGTAGTCCACACGTCCTTCAACAAGTCTTGGAAGGTTTTGTATACATCTTCCATGTAAAGCGTCCGGCTTCTGATTCCTTCCTGAACTGTCCCAGTTGCGATCAGAACTGTGCCCACTGTTTCGCTTATCGGGGTGGGTTCAGGAAAAACTATTAACGCTAAACCAAGTTTTATGAGCTTTGAGTTGTTTCCATCACGCCGCAACTGCTTTGTAGTCTTTACCTCTTTAATTGTCCCTTTCACAGCTTGCAGCAAATCCACATAGCTTTCGTTCAACTCCTTCAAAGTATTAACCATAGTCTTCATTTCGTCAGTCTTCATTGAAACACACCCACTTCTCTTTAGTATACAATGTTAGAACAGAAAAACTTTAACTCCTTAAAATGCGCTCACGCAGAGTTTCTCTCTTCTGGAAAAACCACAGATTTTAATAAATGATTTGAAATTGGCCGTCTCTGTTCTAAGCGTTTTATCGTTAATAGTGAAATGTTGCAAGCATTAGACAGAAACCTCACCAAAATTATCATCTTAAAACCTTAATAATCTACGAAATGGCTGTTAGGAGGTTCGGAAACCCTTATCGGATAAACGTTGCGCTTACGTCTTGCTGTCTGATGATAAGGTTCTTGGTGCTCTAAGACGCCGCGAGGCGGTAAATACTTAAATCGCGAAAAACGCAAATCATTTGACAGTTTAAAGGAAGGGCTGTTAAAATTGGAAATGTTTAACCCAGAAAAGTTCGTTGAGGCCCAAATTGAAGAGTTGAGAAAGAGCCTTGGCAACGAAAAAGCCTTGGTGGCTGTTTCTGGAGGTGTTGACAGCACAACATGCGCCGTGCTGACACATAAGGCAATAGGTAAGAATCTTGTCTGCGTAATGTTGGATGACGCTTTTATGCGGGAGGGCGAACCAGAGCGTATAGCCGAAATCTTGTCTAAACCGCCTTTCAATGTACCGTTAAAAATAGTCAATGTCCGCGAACGCTTCCTAAAAGCCATGAAAGGCTTAAGAGACGCTGAAGAAAAACGGAAAAGGTTCCGTGAAACCTTCTATCAAGTCCTAGGCGAAACAGCCAAAAAAGAAGCCTGCAAAATCCTCGTGCAAGGCACAATACGCGCAGACATTGAGGAAACAGTTAGCGGTATAAAAACCCAGCACAACGTTCTGGAGCAGATGGGCATAAACCCTATGAAACGCTTCGGTTTCAAAGTTGTTGAGCCCCTTGTAACCCTATACAAGGAACAGGTGAGAATGGTTGCAAGATATTTAGGGTTGCCAGCTGAGATTTCTGAAAGACAACCATTTCCAGGACCAGGCTTGTCGGTACGCACTGTCGGAGAAATCCATCCCGACAAGTTAGAGACTTTAAAAAAGGCTACAACCATTGTTGAACGTGAACTTACGCAGCATAAGCCCAGCCAATACTTCGCCGCAATCATCGACAAAGAGGAATCACTACAGCAATCCGGGATTGTCCACATTCAAGAAACTACGGCACGGATTCTCAACGTCCCCTCAAGAAATGTTCATGTAAAAATATTCAGAGATAAGGCTACTGGAGTGAAGGGTGGCGAAAGACGTTACGGTGGAATAGTGGGCATAAAGGTTGAAACTATGAATGGAAAGGTCCATCAAACAGCTATTCGAAACCTTGTTTCCCTTCAAGCAAGGATAATAACTGAAAACCCAGCGGTTGCGAGAATCTTCTATGCAGTTAAGGACTTACCTGAGAAAAAACCCTTTGTTATTGGCATAAGGTCCGTCCAAACCAAGAACTTCTTGACTGCGCAAATTTCAGAAATACCGTGGACAACACTGAACGCAGTTGCGGAAAAAATAATTGAGAAATGCTCGAACGTTTCCACAGTTTATTATGATGTTACTCCGAAGCCTCCTGCAACCATTGAAATGGAATAGGACGTATCAAGAAACGTATAAGTGCTTCCGAATGCTCTACAACTGTGAATAGCCATGTTTCGTGTTAGAGTAAACAAAATCGAATCCATCCGGGACTTAGACGGCAACCTTGGAAAACGCATAGAATTAGTTGAAGAACGGCAGATTCCACGCTTTGTTGTTAGACCCAAAACTGACGAGGCGAAAATGGTGCAAGACGTTCTACAAGCCGTGCAGCAACAACTACCAATGTTTCCGGCGGCAAGAACACAGTTTACAATTCCAAAAATAATTCTGTTCTTAACGGAGCAAGAATATGAACGCTTAGGCATAGACTTTGATGTAAACCAAATCTACGAAATAACGCTTGAGAATCAAGCCATAAAGTTCAAGAAAACTGCATGACCTCTTTTCTTATATGCGTCAATGCTGAATGTTTCGGATGAAAGGACAAGACAAAAATCATGTTCCTTAAAGCCTTGTAAACTTCTTCTATGCTGGATTCTCCGTTTTTATTGCAGTAAATCGGAATGGGCTCTTCCTCACCGTTCTTATAGTAAACGTATATGGGTGCAAACTTCTCCCTAAAAGTAACAATTTCAACATCCAACTTCAGCAGCTTAGCCATCTTTTCAGTTGCAATGCTAACAGATTTTAATCGCTTTCCATGAGACGCGAAACCCGAGGCGTAAACCAACAATTTTCCATTACAATTCTCCAACATGCACATTCACCAAAAACTCGACAATATGCAGACAATTTTTAAAGCAAGCGATGAAACGACACTTTTAAACTGTGGAGAGAGACAAGTTAAAGTGAAAATTATAAAGCTCTAAAACTGCACAAGTTCTCAGGAATTATCCAACGGCAAACGGTGAAACCATGAAGGTTAGAGCGCACGTCTTTGTAAGCGGCAGGGTTCAAGGAGTTTTCTTCAGGTCAGAAACAAGATATGAGGCTAAGAAACGCGGCGTGAAGGGTTGGGTTCGCAACCTGCCAGATGGTAGGGTTGAAGCAGTCTTTGAAGGAGAGGAAAAAAGCGTGAAAGAGCTTATAGAATTCTGTAAACGGGGGCCGCCTAGAGCAAGAGTTACGGGCATAAATGTCATATGGGAAAATTATGCTGGCGAGTTTAAAGACTTTGAAATGAGATATGGATATCGATTCTAAGCGGCAGCGTTTCTTTAAGTTCTTTTTTTGGGTACTCTGAAATGCGATTCTTTTCCAGCGCTTACGTACTCTCCGCCTATTCCGCGTATTGTTGACGCTATTTTAGCGAAGTTTTCTGAACCCAAAAATTGACGAGGCTTTATCATTATGTAATCTTCCTTATCCTCAAAACTTAGCATATTTTCTAAATCCTCAGGGAACATCATTTTAACATCTTCTATCGATGTCTCCTTCTCGTAAACTTCAGGCGTTACTGGTGTAGGTGCTGGAGCAGCAGGAGCAGCCGGTGGCTGAGTGATCTGTGAAACCGCCAAAGACTTTAGCGATGCAGAAACTTGTTGGAGGTCTTCTGCAACCCTGTTTAAGATTATAAGAAGCTCATCAACCCTTTCTATTAGCTTCTCAACATTCTCCCTTTCTTCACTCATTCTTTTTCCTTCCAAATCCTTAATACTTAACACATTTATTAATTGTTTGCGAAACCTTTTACTAAATTGAAAATACGTGTTAAACTGTTGGATTAGAAGGGAGCCAACCACACGTGATTGAGATTGATGGAAGCCAGAAAAGCGGAAGCGGCACAATCCTTAGGCTATCAGTTGCTTTAGCCGCCAT
>DAOUSM010000041.1 GCA_030627225.1 Candidatus Bathyarchaeota archaeon
GATTTGGAGTATCCCTCAGTGGTTTATCCCTGGCTGCGCAAGAGCCTAGGTGTGAAAGTTCATTATGTGAAGAATGTTGACGGAAAAATCTTGTTAGAAGATGTGGAGAAGGCCGTTGACGACAAAACCGTGGCTGTTGCCATAAGCCATGTTGAGTATGTTAACGGTTTCCGTCATGATTTGCGGTCTTTAAGCGAAATAGCTCATGAACACGGAGCATTTCTAATCGTTGACGCAATACAATCGGCTGGTGCCATGCAAATAGACGTTAAAAAGGACGATGTTGATTTCCTTATGTCCGCATGCTATAAGTGGCTGCTAAGTCCGCCGGGAGCAGGCTACCTCTACGTTAAAGAGGAGCTTATCGAAAAGTTTGAGCCGCCGTTCGTCGGTTGGGCAAGTGTGAAACCAGAAATTTTCGAGACAATAGATTTTTGGGACATTTGGAGCTTGAGGCTTTCGGAAACTGCAAGCCGCTTCGAAGTTGGCTCACCAAGCTTCATAAGCCTCATAGGAGCAACAGAAGCACTAAAAATGCTGTTGAATATTGGCATCGAAAAAATTGAAGGGAGAATACTGAAGATAACAGATCATTTAATGGAGGCTGTGAAAGATTTGGGGCTTGAACTTCAAACACCTGAAGAATCACAACATCGCTCTGGGATAGTCAATTTCAAGATAAACAAACCTCAAGAAGTGGCTGAAAAGCTAAACAATAAAGGAATAGTGGTTTCCGCGAGGGCCCATGGGATAAGGGTTTCACCCCACTTTTACAACACAGAAGAAGAAATCGAAAAGTTTACGGAAGAAATCAAAAAGGCGAAAGGATGAGCCAACAATTTTTAATTAAGCTCCAGAAGACATATCAGAAAGTTTCAATTATCAATTTGATGATAAGGATTGAAGTTTTCCCACAGACGTGTGGATAAGAGTTCTCCAAACATCTGGTTACTTGATGTTCTAAAAAACTCTAGTTTTGCATCTGACATAAACTATGATGAAAGCCTCATAGTCGCTAAAGCTTCAAAAAGCGGTTTATGCGTGGTATGTAAGGGCTCAAAATTCCTATGCGGCAAAAAAAGATGTCCAATAATCGTTAAGGTTAACTATTTTCTGAAGAGTGTTCCATTAATGCAGAGTGAAGATATTACCGGGGCTTCTCCTCCAAGCGTTTTCGTTGGGAGAATTGGTTATCCATATGTTTATGCTGGGCCGCTTGTGCCACCAGTTCATGAGGACACAAGCCTTTATGATCTGCCAGAGTTTTGGCTTGGAAAGTCCATAGACGAGATTGTGGGTTTTCGTTCAATGCTTATTCGCGGAAAGCATCGTGTGCATGTGCGGAAGTTTGAGGAAGCTGGAAAAATAATTGAGAAAACTTGTGAATTGGCTTTGGCTGTTAAGCCTGTGGATGTTGAGTTGATGCTAAAGAAGAAGCCCTGCGGCTTCCTGATATTGAACGATGAGGTTCAACCTTTTGGACCTTCAGCGCCAATCAGAGACTTAAGGGTTGGCAATCCCCGCTGGGACCGCCAAATACAAAAAGCGTATGGAGACACCGATTTGAAAGCCGTCGAAGCCGTTCTGGAGCTTTACGGTAAAGGCGTACTGGTTACAAAAATTCAAAGAGCCTTCAGCGTTGGCGCCTTTGGCTTAAAGAAGAATAGACGGCTTGTGCCAACCAGATGGAGTATAACAGCCGTAGACAGCATAGTCTCAAAAGAACTAATTGAAAAAGTTAAGACTTTTCCAGAAATAAGTGGATATCGCGTTTACGAGTCTCGCTACTTAGATAACGTTTTTGAGGTGTTGATGGTTCCAAGTGCATGGAGCTACGAGATCATAGAAGCTTGGTATCCCGGCACTGTTTGGAATCCCAGTGGCAGAAGCGTTTTCGTGTATTCAGGCTGGGAAGGCTACGATGGAAGAACAACCTATGCGGAAATAGGCGGATGCTACTATGCTGCACGCCTAGCAGTTTGTGAACAACTTGTAAAGGAAAGACGACAAGCCGCAGTGATTGTTCTAAGAGAGGCTCATCCCGGTTACATAATGCCTGTTGGCGTCTGGCAAGTGAGAGAAAATGTGAGAAATGCAATGCGTCAAAAACCTCTCATCTATAACACTTTGGATGAAGCCCTAAAGAGAGTTGCAAACCAACTCCAAATCCCACTTAAACGTTGGATACATAAGAGCGAACTTCTGCAAAACATATTGTTTCAAAAGAGAATCACAGATTTTCTGCGGAGAGCATAGCTGAAGAGCGATAGTGTTATTTTTCTATTGCAAATATTAGGATGCGAGAAAGAGCGATGCCATACTTTACTCGTAAACAACGCTTCAAGATAGCTCTCGGAGGCTTCATGTCATTCATCGGATTCGCAATCTTAGTTCTCACCATCCTTGTGATTACGAAAACGGTAGATGTCGAAAACATTTTACAACCCAGCTTACTAGTTGATATCTTGGTGGTTATAGGGGTTTTAGACGTTCTCGCTGGAATTCTGTTGCTTCGCTTGAAATAACTTCTTAAATTTCATCACCCACTTCCCATTAAAAGAAGCCCGCCAACAATGTTTACTATACCAACAAAAATCCACACTACAAAACCTAAAAAGGTCATTTCAGGCGACATTATCATCCAATCCCCTTGGCCGGTTACCGTTATATAGGCAAAAAAACATAGAAGCAAAACTCCAACTACCAGCACTGGAGTGCTGAAGTATTTTCCAACCTTACGTGAAATTTCGAGAACACCGAATTTCTCCTCCTCCAAGGCTTTTTCCGCGGCCTTTTCAGCTTTTTTTTCTGGGGGAGTAACAGGTTTGGGTGGTGCCTGTACTATGATCTCCTTTTTCTCTTTCTTCTTCGTCATGGAGAACGCCTGCTAACTTGATTTCACCTAAAAGTGTAAAGTCTTACATTGTTAAATTTTCCTATGCGTAAATGCTTCAATGTTCCATCTGTTCCTTCATTAGTTTCATATTTTCTCATATCTTCAATTATGACCATTCGGTGCGCTTCAACCTTTCATTAATCTAAAAGCTGTAGGCCGGTATGGGAATAATTTCGCAAGATATAAATTAACCTTAGTTTAAAATTATCAGAATGAATCGTAAACGGTGGGGGATATGTCTCAAGAAATTATAAAATCTATTCTTCAGTTCTCTATTTTATCTCCTAATCGTAAGAAACCGTTTACAAAAGAAACTGAAAGAGCTGCGATTTTCTGTTTAGCTGAGCTGGAGAGAACGAAGGGTGGGGGGCTCGTCATAAGGCAACCTCCTGAAAAACTGGCTTTCCTTGCAGAGGTTTGTTATCCTTTTTGGCTTGTTACTCTGGGTGAAATAGGTCTTCTTTTTGATGGATTAAACCTCAATTCCCACACGTTGACTTATCTGACCATTCCAGATGTCCAAGTTTTTCTTAATAATGTGGATAGAAGCTCCAAAACGCGTCAAGCTTACATGGCTTTTCTCTCAGACAATCTCAATTACTTTCGAGTTTCAGGCAACGAAGAGAGAAAGATAATAGATGGACTAATCACAGAACCTGAGTTTCTTCACGATTTTACCTCATATCTATCTGAAGCTTCACCAATTGAAACTTCATTATCCGATATGGTGGTGATTTCACCTACCCTTGATGAATCTTCAATCTTCTCCATAACGCAAGAACTTCAAAACTTGAAGTCAAAATTTGTACAAGAAGTTAACGCTCTTTACACAAGCATGAAACTTCTTAACGCAAAAACCGGGAATTTTTCGAAAATGATCCGCAAGGAAATAAAAGGAATAGAAGAAAAATTCAGTAAAGAAATTGAAAAATGCAAGGCTTCCATCGCAAAAGAAGTTGATGAGATACGTAAAGAATATGGTGAAAAAGTGACGGAACTCTCAAAAGAGGCTGAAAAAGAACTTTTAAGTCTACGACAAGAAAAAATCAAGCTTGAAAAGATAAAAAAACAGTTAACTAATGAAATTGAACGTTGCGAAGCAGAAGTAAAAACTTATGCAATCAACAAAGATGATGTGGTTGAGCAAAAATGGAGAGAAGAGAGGGACAAACTCAAGAAACAGCTTTCTGAAGCTGAAACAAAAATCAAGGAACTTGATAGAAAAATAAAAGAGTTAGGAGATGAGGAAAAACTCAAAATTTTCAAGCTAAAGTCGGAATGCGACGCCGAAGTCAAGGAAGCTACAAAGGATCTAGTGGAGATTGAGTCTTCACGCGATGCCAAAATCAAAATTTATGAGGAAGAAATGGAAAAGCTCGAAGAGTTAACCTCAACTATGATTGGGCAAATTGACAAATTGGCCAAACTGAGAGAAGCGTCGATAGCAGAATTCGATAAGCTTGGCGTTCCGCAGAAACCGAAAAAACGCGCATTAGTTTACATGCCCTTCTACTTGGCTTGTTATCATTCTGAATCAAGAAAGCGTTGTACACATTTTCCACCATCTATTGTGAACAGCGTAGGTTTTTCAGTAAAATTTAAAGGAGCACTAGGCAAAATGAAAATTAAGCAGCTACTTCAGCCACGTTCCAAAACAATAGTTTCGCTTCTGAACAAGTTTCCCCTTTTAATGGAGCAAAATGCTGTGTTTAACCGGGAAATGAGCGAGGCATGTGCTAAAGTTAACATACTGCAAACAAAAAGCTCACGCGAATTGATTAAAGATGGATTAGAAAAACTTAAAGAAGAAGGCTGGTTCTCAGAGAAAGAATACGAATCTTTTAGCCAAATGTTAACTGAAACATGACCACAGCTATACATGAGCATCTCGCCAAAACTTCTTTTTCTCTTAACTGCGTGCTGTAGCGTTTAAAATACCAGCTATAATGGAGATTACACTGATAACGAGTATGATGTAACCGGGTATATAGGGAAAGATGTGTGGCATGAACCCTGCTTCAGCTAAACAAGTTAGCAACACTAAGGAAACGCCTATACCTAAGCCTACTCCTCCTACGGCGATCTGCAGACGATAACGCCCTATCATTCTGAGGTAGTATGTCATTAGAACTAATGCTGTTAACCCGATGCTAGACATCAGTGCACTTGTAGCATTAACGTCTCTTAGGAACATGGGAAACACGAGAAGTGCAAAGGGCAAAATGATTCCAGCGATGGGCGTGAAAGGATACAGCGGAGTCTTGAATGGTCTTTCCATGTGCGGCTTTTCCCTTCTGAGCTTTAAAAGGGAAAGATTAACTAAAGCAAAAACTAAGAGCGATCCAAAGCTTGCTCCATATCCGAGGAACTCCACGAACCCTGCGGCTCCAATCCCGCTTAAAAGCATTACGAAAAGTGAACCAGCGATGATTGCAACGTAAGCCGTTCCAAAACGTCGATGAATCGAAAGCAAAACTTTAGGCAAGTATCCATCTCTACTCATTCCACGAGCGATGCTTGATTGAACCGTTAAGGATGTACCTAGGGCAGATAAGCTTGCCACCATCCCAGCAATCGCAAATAAAACTCCACCAGCATCACCCATAATCTGTTGAGCTGCAAAGTTCAGAAACGGTGCTGGTGGACGAGCTTCTTCCAGCAGAATGACCCCTACAGCCACGTAGGCAAGACTGATGTAGAGAGGTATTATCAATAATGCCGATAAAAGTATACCTTTAGGAATATTTCTCTCCGGGTGTTTTATGAGAGCAGCACCTGCTATCAGAGCCCTCATTCCGAAAAACATAGGAAACATATAGACGGTAGCTGCAAAAACTCCTGGCAATCCTTCGGGTAGATGTTCTGGAAGAATTTCTAAAGGGGCCAATCCATGTAGTAATCCGCTTGTAATAAAAATGGCGAATATTGCTATGAAAGCGACAACTATTGTAGCTCCGAGTTTTTTCACTCCTCTAACATCTAGTGCTGCAAGAATCATAACAATGATTATGGCGATTAATGGCATCTGAGTTGAAACAATACTGTGAACTGCGGGGTCGACGACTGAAAAAAGATATGCGAGTTGTTGAGTGAAACACACGGCGGCCAACGCTGCAGCGAACACGCTGGCGAGCCATCTGAAACAGCCAGATATGAAGGCGACGAATCCGCTATAAGCAGTCTTTATATAGGTATATTCACCGCCCACTTCAGGCATGGCTGCACCAAGTTCACAATAACTAAACATAATTAGTAGGTTTATCACTCCGGCTAGCAAAAGAGCTAATACTATACTGGATCCAGCTAGGTGGAAGTAGGCATAATCTAACAGCACAAAAATTTCAAAGCCTATGGCACCACTTAATCCCATCATTAGTGCATCGAAAAATCCGAGTTCTCTTTTTGTTTTCAACAGGCATAGCTCCTTTTATCGTGACTTTAACCATTCATAAACGAGAAATAATCCGCTTATGAGTGAGAAGAAGCCGAAAATGAGAAGAGCTAATATGTGGAAATAAAGAGATTCTGCCACCACATCAAACAACATTTGAATACCGAAGAAGTTGAAATAGAGACTACAGGCAAAGATGACTGTTAATATAGCTATCATGCTCTGTATTATGCCAACTATACCCGTGAGAGTTCTCCTAATCTTCATCAGTCAAACGCCGACCAGACCTTTTATCAAGGGATAAATAAATATTTAATTACTACGGAGTACAAGACGACAATGCCTTTAGTAATGCAAGAGTGACTTTTAAATGTCTGAGCAGGAAATCGTTGACAAGTTGAAGCGAAACGTGGGCTCTAAGCATGTTTGGGAGACATTAGTTCCTAGGGCTGGAAAAGTCTTTGTTGGAATTGATAAAAAGAAACTCAAGGATGCTATTCGCTTTTTGAAGACCGAGGGTTTTACGCATCTTTCTGCAATAACGGGGCTTGAAACTGAAGATGAAATTGAACTTCTTTATCATTTAAGCAAGGAAGACATTCTGCTAACAATTAGAGTTAAGTTGCCGCTAAATGAAACAGTTATTCCTTCAATTACCGATCATATTCCAGGAGCAACTCTTTACGAGCGGGAAATTCACGATTTGCTAGGAGTAAATTTTGAAGGACACCCAAATCTGGCACCTTTAATCTTGCCGGATGACTGGCCGAAAGATAATTATCCATTACGTAAGGGTAAAGCTAAAGAAGAAACGAAAAGAAGCTAGTGAGAAGACGTTTAGTTATGGTAATACAGATATATTCTCTGCTTTTATCATTTTAAACTCTGTGTGAGTGTGCAATCTTTTATGGTTGACCTTCTCAGGTAATGCTGCTGTCAATTCTTATTCCAATCATAGTTGCGGTTCTGTCGCATTTAGTTGCAAAATTGCCGAAGAATGGAGCGAAACTTGC
>DAOUSM010000060.1 GCA_030627225.1 Candidatus Bathyarchaeota archaeon
AGCCTATGCTTCCTACTCCATGTTTTCTAACGGATACTTTCTTTGACTTCACTTCGCGTTTGCCACAGACTATCATGTATGGAATCTTCTGAACTTCGGCTTCCCTAATCTTGTAGCTGATGGTAGAGGACCTGCTGTCAACTTCTGACCTTATTCCGTGAGCCTGCAGGTTTTTATGAACTTTTTTGGCGTATGGTATGTAATCATCACTGATGGGTAATATCCTTATCTGTGTTGGAGCAAGCCATAATGGGAGGTCCCCTTTGTAATGTTCTATTAGAATGGCGAAGAAGCGTTCTATGGCTCCGAGGAGGGCTCTATGAATCATTAAGACTTCGTGTTCTTTTCCGTCTGTGCCTGTATAAGTTATGTTGAAGCGTTTAGGTAGGTTGAAGTCGAACTGAATGGTGGAGCATTGCCATTCTCTGCCTGAAGCATCAACTATGTTGATGTCGATTTTTGGTCCATAGAATACGGCTTCCCCCGGCATTTCACGGTATGCTATTCCTTTTCTTTCAAGGGCTTCGGCTAGTGCTTTTTGAGCTAACTTCCAGTCTTCTTCTGAACCCATGTACTTTTCAGGGTGTTCTGGGTCTTTCGTTGAAAGATATACGTTGTATTTATGGAAGCCAAATTTCTGTAGGATTTGCTCAGTGAAATCTAGAATTTTGAGTATTTCCTTATCAATCTGTTCGGCTGTACAAAAGATGTGAGCATCATCTTGAGTGAACCCTCTCACTCGCAGTAATCCATGTAAGTTGCCCGATCGTTCGTATCTGTAGACTGTTCCCCATTCTGCGTATCTTATTGGAAGGTCTCTGTAGCTTCTGGGTTTGGACTTGTATATTTGGATGTGGAATGGACAGTTCATCGGTTTAACTACGTAGGGTTCTCCGTCTTTTTCGAAGAGATACATGTTCTGCTTGTAATAGTTTAGGTGTCCTGAAGTCTTCCAGAGTTCTCCACGGGCTATGTGCGGTGTGCAGACGAGTTGATATCCATTTTTCAAATGTTCTTCTTCCCAGAAATCTCTAATTATTCTGCGAACAATCGTGCCTTTTGGATGCCAAAGAACTAAGCCGATGCCGACTTCCTCGTTTATGGAGAATAAATCCAATTGTCGACCTATAACTCTGTGATCTGCATCGGAGTGCTCTCTTTTTTGGTTCTTGTTTCCTAAAAGGTTCATATTCTGGGGGTTTTTAACGTGTTCTTTTTGTTTTAGAAGTCTCTTAGAGATGTGTTTCGAAATCACCCATTTTGAAATCCCGATTCTGTTAATAGCGCATTATCCTATTTATTCCTTTTCTGGAAAACAAGCTTTGGATATACGCAAGCAAAATAAAGAGAAAAACATCTTTAACTCTTATTTACAACCTTGTTGCTGTTTTAAAACAGTTCGTTTAAGCGAGTGAAATGGAAGTGCTCAAGGAAGCTTGGATGCTTGCGATTGAAACCCTAAGCTGGATGGAGATGAAAAAACTAAGTGAACGTCTAGCCTTAGCAAAGACTATTAAACAGTTGAATATAAGCGATGCTGATGCTGTGCGGCTTGCTCATAGGCTCGTGTGCGAAACGGTTAGACGGCGAAACTTCATTGACAAATTCATTAATAATGTTTTGGAACCGGATGCAATAAGCGAATTTAATCTTGGTGTTCAAGCGTTTTTGCGGCTTTATGTTTACCAAACAAGAATAGCGAAAAACTGGTCAAAAATTGACGTTGAAGAAGCCGAAAGCATAGCTAAACTAGCCCGCTCCATTCTGGGATGGAAAACTCTTCAGAAAGTCGAGCATGTGCTAGGCTTATTGCTGACGCAGGAACCAGCATCAATATTGAGAGGCATAAGTGATGAGGAAATGATAGGGCTTTTAACATTTCATCCAACATGGTTTGTGAGATACTGCTTCAAGCTTTTAGGCAGAAAAGAAGCCATAGCCATGCTAGAAGCGAACATGCAGCCATCGCCAACTTACATAAGGCTGAACACGCTTAAAACGGCTGAAGACGAAATTCTAGGAAAACTGGCAGAAGATGTAATCAAGGTCGAGAAGGTTGAACAGTTAAGGCATACATACAAGGTTTTAGGTGCAAAGCAGCCCCTAACTAGAACAGCAAGCTTCCGAGAAGGCTTATTCTACATTCAAGACAAAGCAAGCTGCTTCGCAGCGGAAGCCGCAAACCCAAAACCCGGAATGACTCTTCTGGATGTTTGTGCTGCACCAGGAGCAAAAACTACGTATTTAGCTCAGCTCATGCAAAACCGAGGCGTCATCTATTCCATGGATTATTCAAAGCGTAGGATGAATGTTTGGAGGAAGGAAGTTGCTCGCATGGATGTTGAAGTCGCTGTGCCAATAATCGCCGACGCATGCAATCCACCGCCTTTCACGATAGAAGCAGACGTCGTGGTTTTAGACCCGCCGTGCACAAGCACTGGGGCCTTCAGAAAGCTGCCCTCAGCAAAGTGGAGACTTACAAGGCGGTCAGTTGATAAGATGGCTGAGATTCAGTGGCAGATGATAAACAGTTATGCAGAGAACGTGAAGTCCGGAGGAAACCTAATCTACTCTACATGTAGCATAACGGTTGAAGAGAACGAGATGCTTGTTGAACGTTTTCTGAAATGGCATCCAGAATTTTCTCTTGTTGAAATAACGCCTAAAATAGGCTTGCCGGGCTTAAGAGGACTGAAAAAATGTCAAAGACTTTATCCGCACATTCACGAGTGTAACGGATTCTTTATCGCAAAGCTGTTAAAGGAATAAAATCTTAAGAGAAACTAAGAGGTTCTAGGTTTGAAAGGCTGTAAATTGATTGGAAAGATTGTGAAAGTTGAAGGGGAATGCGTTGCGGGGCATCATGTTGGAGAGGAATTTGATTTCACGCTGTTCTCAGAGGAAGCGGATAAGCTCCATAGGGCTCCTAATGTTTGCGGTTTCCTCTACAACGCCATATTTCCTTACTTAGTTGCTTTACAGTTTGAAGGCGTTTTTCCATGGGAAAAAGATAAGGACAAGTTTCTCGCGGGCTGCCCAGACAACTACAAAGTGGTAGTTGAAATCAGAAGAATTAGAACTTAACCACCGTCTTGCCAGTGAAGCCCCCATTACTTATTGATGATCTCATAGTTTGTAAACTATTGCTTGTAAATGTCCTGCTAATGCCAACGCGTCAGATTTCTCACATAAAGTAAGTTCGAAGTGAAGTATCTTGTTGAATAGGTCTTTTGGATATTCTTTTTTCATAAATACCTCCTTTGAAATCCGAAGAGGCATAGTAACTCCTTTACCAACAATCTTTTCCACGTGAAATCCGTTTCTTTCCAACATTGTTCGAAACTCGTTTGGAGCCCAAGTATAAATTTTAACCTTACCATCTTTGGTCATGGAGTTATATTTCTCACAAAGTAAAATTTTGAATGCGTTCTCTACCTTATTTGAGCTTGGTTTTTCGGGCAAACAGACCAACGATTGGACATATCGATTTTGGGCAGAAATTACTAATCGAGCTTTCCTCTTTAGAACTCGGTTTAATTCTTTTATGAGGATATCTGGTTCTTTGAAGAGGAAAAGAGCGTGCTCACAAAGAACCATGTCAAATGTCCCGTCTGCATAGCCTGTTTTTGTAATGTCGCCTTTTTTTACAGTGATTTTATGCTGAAGACCTGCCTCCCTCACTTTTTTGTCGGCGACTTTTAACATTCTTTCTGAAATATCCATTAAAATCACTTTACAGCCTTTTCGCGCCATCCGGATTGCCCAGCGACCAGTTCCTCCCCCAGCATCGAGAACTAAAGCGTTAGGGTCTATTGGGACATAGGGTTCAATGTATCTCCACGTAATCTCGTCGTAGACCTTGAAATATAGCATGTCAAATGTTTCGTCGTAACTTTTCGCTTTTTCATCATAATACAACTTTACTTCTTCCATTCTACCTACGCTCTTTCGCTTTTTCCAAATAACATAGAATTTCAAAAATTGTTTTTGCAGCTTGAACCGCTGAAACTCCATGGTCATAGCATGGTGCGACTTCAACAACATCAAAGCCTATCACGCGTTTGTCACATATGTTGTATATAATGTCAAGTAAAGTATGCGTTTCAAGACCTTCTGGTTCCGGGTTCTGCACTGCTGGAGCATAAGCTGGATCGAGAACATCCATGTCGACGGATAAATAGACGTTTTTGTACCCTGCCAATTTTTCCCTTAAATTTTTTGCAATTTGTTCGCTTCCTTCAGTTCTAATCTGTTGTGCTGTGAAAAATTCTATTCCAGCCTTTTCTGCATAGTCCAGCTCTTCTTTGCAGACCGCTCTGGTGCCTACTTCGATGATTTTTACTGGGTTCGTTTCTTCGTTCAGTCTTCGCATGAAAGTCGTGTGGGAAAGTTTAAGTCCCATAAATTCGTCGCGCAAGTCGAGGTGTGCATCAAAACTAACTATTGCGGTTTTTGAGGCTTTATTTCCCAGACCTTTTATGACGCCTAAAGTTATTGTGTGTTCTCCACCGATGGTTACTGGAGTTTTTTCCGCTTCTAAAATGTCTTTGATGACAAGTTCAAGTCCTTCCAGCGTTTTTTCCGTGTCTGTAGATATGTCTAAATCACCTAAATCATGCAGTTGTAATTCCTCTATGTCTATGCTTGTGCGGAAACTGTAGGTTTCTATGTTCAGGGATGCCTGTCGAATGGCGTTCGGTCCAAATCTTGCTCCGGTCCGATACGTGCTTGTAACGTCGAAGGGAACACCCAAAATTATGTAATCTGCCTTTTCGAAGGGTTTTTGGAAACCGCTGAAAACGTTTGATTGGGATACAAAAAGTTCATGATAACTCATTTTATACTCTTCCATTCTGCTATTCTGCTGGCGGATTCTAAACTTTTTCGCTTGCTTTAAAATGGTTAGCCTAAAACAGCTATTCCTCTTCTGATCTTGTAAAGGTATAGGATGATGCCGAAAATGAAGGATATGCCGCAAAACCCATAAACAGCCATGGATGCGACATAGATAGGGGTTATACCGAAAAACGGGTTACCTTGTAAGGGATAAAAAGGATGCATCTCCTCATAAAGAAACGAGTCTAAAAACACATGAGAATAAACGCCCACAAAAGACGTGAAAAGAATCTTTTTAAAGGAAGATTTCTGCGAAATTCGAAAAACCATTATGATTTTATTCAAAAGATCTCTGAATGGATAAACGATGACAGCTACTAAAACAGCCAAAATAGACGAACCTAAATAAGAGTGAAAAAAGCCATGGGCCTCTCCAGAGAGGCCAAATAAAAGAACACAAAAAGGCTCCACATCTGGTATAACACTTGCTATTAAAAGCGTCGGCAAATCAAAAGCCAAAGATAAAGCTAAACCGAAAAGAAGAGCTGGCCCCAGATGAAAGGGAGTGAAAGGCATAATAGTTCACCTTAACTCATACGGTTGATAAGCATAGTCTAAATATTAAAATTCTTAAAAAGAAGCTTAGAGAGGAGTCCGTAGAACATTAAATTTATTAACGTTGCTGTTAATGCATTTAGGTTAAAAGGCGGTTCATGGATGTCGCTTAAGTCTAAACTGAAGATTGAAAGCGTTGGAATGTTTGCAGCTTTTGTTTTCTACGCACTCGTTGGAATAATATGCTTTGCTGCGTTGACGATAACTAACTTTCCGCCTCACATTGGCATAATCGGTATATTGAGTCTAGTAACCGCCTATGGACTGTTTAAGAAAAGGGTCTGGACAATATGGGTTGTCGTTGCACTTTTCTTTATTGCCACAACATTTTCGGCATACACGCTTTACCATGCCTTTGGAAATGATTTACTCCTCGACATAACCGCTATTGCATATCTTATTTTAACATGGATTTTCACAGCTTACACGGCAGCAAAAAGAAAAACCCTAGAAAGCTAAACCCTAACCCTCTTCAAACTTCTTGAAAAGGTGCACTGTAACCCCTTCACCAGTTTCAATAAACTGCTCATTTTCGGCTATTTCTACGAAGCCATCAGCCTTTGCAAGGGTTGTTATCGCTCCAGAAAGTCCTACTGGAATGGGGTCAGCAATTAACCGATTTGATTCGTCACGCCTCAGCTTAACCATGATGAGTGTTCGTCTTCCCTTTGCTGGAAATATTCTCATCGCTGCAAAAGCCTTCACCTTCAAAGCGTTCTCCACTTTTCTCCCAGCCATGCACTGAATTATCGGACGCACAAGCAAATGGAAGATTAACAAC
>DAOUSM010000070.1 GCA_030627225.1 Candidatus Bathyarchaeota archaeon
CCCCGGCCACAACAACAACTTTTAAGCCATTTTTTGCACAATTGCCAGAGAGCCTCTACTACGTATCTTCTTTGGCCGGCTCTTCCACTTGTCGTCGTCTTGGATTTCTGCAGTTTTTGCCCGTATTTTAGCGAGCTAAAATGGTGTGGAAGAGGGAAAGCTTATGTATTACAATGTATTCTTTCTTTATGGGAAGGGCATGTCAAAGAAAAGTTCTGTAATCACTGTGCGTCTTTCTAGACGTGATTTGGAAAGGGTGGAGGCTGTGAGGGCTCTTGAGAATGTTGACCGTTCAACATTACTTAAGGAGTTTATCGAAGATGGATTGAGTCGAAGGGTTGTACATCTCTATAGGAGGGGAAAGTTAACCGCTGGGCGGGCTGCTGAAATACTGGGAATTTCTCTACGAGAGTTTCTTGAAATGCTGGAAAGGGAAGGAGTTCCCGTTAACTGGGATTCAAAGGTCTTCAAGGAATACATGAAGGAGAAATACGGGGAGTCAAACGTTGCCCCAAGTGATATCTGACGCTGGACCACTAATCCATTTAGCCCAGATAAACAAGCTGCACCTCATTAAGAAGCTTTTCAACAGCGTATTCATAATTCCAGAAGTTAAGAAAGAAGCTTTTGACGAGGGAATTAGGCTTGGACACGCTGACGCCCAAGCTGTAGGGGAAGCCACAGAAGAGGGATGGATCATAATTGAGGATGTCCCCAAAACTACCACTTCGGCTGCTAAAAAGCTAGCGAAAGGCGAAAACATATCTCAAACAGACGCCAAGACGCTTCTTTTGGCAAGGGCAAGCAGAGCAGAAATATTAGTCGACGAGAAAGCCCTCTCAGACCTTGCGAAAATGTATGGACTTAAAGTTTGGAACACGTGGACAATACTGCTGGAAAGCCTAAGAAGAGGATTCATCGAAATCTCCGACATCAAATCCGCCATAACCGAACTCAGCGAGAAAAGACACAAACTAAAGAACAAACAAGCCTCAGAAATACTGAAAGCAGCAAAAATCATAGCCTCTCACAGAAAAGAAAAAGAAACACAAGGTTAACAACAAACGCTTCCAACAATAACCATCTGCGAAACCATCCATCTCACCTGCGAAAAAAGAGGGAAAAAAAAGAAGCAGAAACACGCCATCTATCACTAATAAGAAGCGGACTGCAAATCCAAGACCTAAACCAAAACATAGCAAAAGAAGCCGCACTGCTAAAGTGTCGACACAGAAACATACCAATAGGCGACTGCATAATCGCCGCAACAGCCATAACCAATAAGGCAAAAGTTCTTTCCGACGATCCACACTTCGACACCATAAAAGAAATAAAACGCACATGGATCTAAAGCCTTTTCAAAATTCTCGACACAGAAAACGTAGAGGGGGGAGGGGTATAAAAAACGATAGAGGGGTATCATATCAAACTGTTTATTCGGCAAGCCCAGATTCTGAAAAGCAGACTGAAAAAGCCACTCAACAGCTAAAAATTACGTTGCTAAACAGACCTGAAACCACGTTCAAAACCGTTGAAAAAACCGCCAAAACTGAAGCAGTGACAGCTCAAGAAGCACAAAACTCGACGCAAATAACAGGTATCTAACCCAAGTCATAAACAGCCCACAAAAAGAAAAACCAGACAAAACCCATCTTCACCAAAACACCCAAAACACTGCTTCCCACAACAAAACAGAACATAATCTGGCTCCAAAATAAACGGGCACACAACAATTGCACACACAAACTCGTAGTTGCAAACATAACAAACTAATCCTTCTTTCAGAAAGCAAGCCATCAAAACAACTACGTTTAAAACCTTGTTCGCAATGTTTTTTAATCGGTACTACACAAAAAGACGGGACTACGGAGACAAAAACAACATGCCAAAATTCAGACAAACAGCAGAAATACTCAAACTCATGAGCAAAAAAGAGGACATACGCAACATAGGCATAATCGCGCATATAGACCACGGAAAAACAACAATGACCGACTCACTGCTGGCCGAAGCAGGACTACTATCACCAAAAATAGCAGGCCAAGCCAGAGCCTTAGACTATCTGGAAGAAGAACAAAAACGCGGAATCACAATAAAAACCGCAAACATATCGCTTTTACACGAAATGGAAGGCCGCCCATACGTAATCAACCTAATCGACACACCAGGCCACGTAGACTTCACAGGCAAAGTAACAAGAGCCCTACGCGCCATAGACGGCGCAGTCGTAGTCGTAGACGCCGTAGAAGAAGTCATGGTTCAAACAGAAACAGTCACCCGCCAAGCCCTCGAAGAAAGAGTCAGACCAGTCCTCTTCATAAACAAAGTAGACCGCCTAATCAAAGAGTTAAGACTCACCCCAGACGAAATCCAAAAGAAACTCATCCGCATAATCCGCGACTTCAACAACCTAATCGACATCTATGGAGAACCAGAATTCAAAGAAAAATGGAAAGTCGACCCCGCAAAAGAAACAGTTGCCTTCGGCTCAGCCCTCCACAAATGGGGCTTCACCCTAAGCATGGCCCAAGAAAAAGGAATAAAATTCAGCGACATTGTTGACGCCTACGCAAAAGGCGAATACCAAGCACTTCCGCCCTTGCTTCCACTACACAAAGCAATACTTGACATGGTAGTTAAAAATCATCCAAACCCAATTGAAGCACAGAAATACCGTATACAAAAAGTCTGGAAAGGAGAAATGGACTCAGAAATAGCTCAAGCAATGCTAAACTGCGAAGACAACGGACCAACAGTAATGTGCATAACCCTAGCTCAAATAGACCCCCACGCAGGATTAGTCGCAACAGGAAGACTCTTCTCAGGCTCAATAAAAGAAGGAGACCGAATCTACCTAGTCAACGCAAAGAAAGAATACCGCGTACAACAAGTCTCCATGTACATGGGTGCCTTCAGAGAAGTTGTTGGCGGAATCACCGCAGGCAACATAGCCGCCTTACTCGGCCTCGACCTCGCAAGAGCAGGCGAAACCCTCATTGACGCCGAACACAAGGACATCATGATTCCCTTCGAACGCATAAAATACGTTTCAGAACCAGTCATAACAATAGCCGTAGAACCAAAACACCCCAGAGAATTACCACGCCTAGTCGACGCCATGAACAGACTATCAATAGAAGACCCAAACCTCGTAACCACCATAAACAAAGAGACAGGCGAGTACCTACTAAGCGGAATGGGCGAACTCCACCTAGAAATCGCCGTGAAGTTTCTACGAGAATACGGCGGCGGAATGGACATCGTAACCTCACGTCCAATAGTGGTTTACAGAGAAAGCGTCGCCGGCCAAGGCATCGAAGCCATGGCCAAAAGCCCCAACAAACACAACAGGTTCTGGGTGCAAGTAGAACCACTAGAAGAAAAAGTCATAGAACTGATTGAGAAAGGCGAGCTCATCGAAGAAATGGGACGCAAACGAATGGGCACAGTGCTCAAAGAGGCAGGCTGGCCAACAGAAGAAGCAAGAAACATCTGGGCCCTAGAAGAACATAAAAACATAATCATAGACCTAACAAAGGGCATCCAATACCTTCGCGAAGCAAGAGACATGATCATCTCCGGTTTCAGATGGGCATGTGAAGCAGGACCACTATGCGAAGAACCAATGAGAGGCCTAAAAATCAAGCTCATGGACGTCAAACTCCACGAAGACCCCGTACACCGCGGACCAGCCCAAATCATGCCAGCCATACGCCGCGCAATCTTAGGCTCCTTCCTAACAGCAAACCCAGTACTCCTCGAACCAGTCTACAAAATAGGCATATCCGTCCCAGCCCAATGGGTCGGCGAATCCTCCAGCATAATCACCCGCAAACGTGGAAGGATACTATCCTCCGAGCAGAGAGGCGCCCTAACAACTATCACAGGCTACATCCCAGTCGCAGAAACCTTCGGCTTATCCGCTGAAATGCGCTCCGCAACCTCAGGCCACGCATTCTGGCAATGCACCTTCGACCACTGGGAAAAAACTCCAGAAAGCGTCGCAGCCGAAGTCATCAGACAGATTCGCGAAAGAAGAGGCCTACCACCCGAAATTCCATCACCAAAAAGATTCATAGACGAAGCCTAAACACCCTTTTGAAATCGATTGCCATGGAAATCCTATTGGAACATTCTTGCCCCTTCAATTTGGATTCAACTCTTAGCTGTGGCCAGGCTTTCAGATGGAATAAGCACGGCGAATGGTGGCATGGCACTGTTAGACAGAAAATTTTCAAAATACGCCAGATCGGCAACAAACTAGAGTTCGAAAATGCAGACGCAGATTTCATCCAAAACTATTTCGGACTACACGATAACTTACCAAAAATTTTCTCACAAATAACCAAAGACAAACATATTGAAGCCGCTGTCAAAAAATTTGAAGGCTTACGCATTCTCCGCCAAGACCCTTGGGAATGCCTAATCTCCTACATCTGCGCCACATACAAAAACATTCCAGCAATAAAGCAAATGCTTTTCAATCTCTCCAAAAAATTCGGAGACAAAACAGTCTTCAACGGCTATGATTTTTACACATTTCCAACACCAGCAAGACTAGCAAAAGCCAGCATCAAAGAACTGGCCGAATGCGGCCTCGGCTACAGAGCCACATACGTCTCGGAAACAGCCAAAACAATTTACGAAAACGACTTCAAACTTGAAAATTTAAGGAAAGCAAACTATGAAAAAGCCAGACAAAAACTGCTTAATTTTCTAGGAGTCGGCTTCAAAGTCGCAGATTGCGTTTCGCTCTTCTCCCTCGAAAAATTAGAGGCTTTTCCAGTGGACGTTTGGATAAAACGCATCATACTAAAACATTATGCAAACCATTTCTCAAACGAGTTCATCAGAAAAATCTCTTTTAAGAAATCGCTTACGAACTCGGAATATGCGAGGCTAAACTTGTTTGGACGAAGGTATTTCGGAGAGTATGCGGGTTACGCCCAAGAATACCTGTATCACTTTGAAAGAACACGGTGTTAGATTAAGCCCTTCTCCCTTAACGTTTGAGCCGCCAAATGCCCCTTAGTAGTCGTGATAGAAATAGCCTCGGAAACAAGTTTCGCAGCATTAACATAATTATGCTGTTTCGTCTGCCGGATAGCATCCTCAAGCTTCACGTTAACTTCTTTAAAGCCTTCAACCCCGGAAGCATTCGCAGCAATGTTCACCTCCCCAATCAAAGCGTTAAAATATGCAACCATAAGCTTCTCAGCACCAACGACATCCGCGTCCCCCATGCCTTTCAAACCCTCCAAAAGACCGGCGGTTAAAATCAGGTCCGACTTTATCTTTTCCGTGTAAATGAAACAAATTACGGCTCTCTTAATTTCTGACAAGGGTTTTCTCTCAAACAATGATAAATCTGTAAAAGGGATTGAATTTGATATAGTTTTTGTTCTTATTGATGATTTTAAAGTTAGTAATAATGATATTGAAAGTTTACTGAAGCGCTTTTATGTCATATCTTCACGAGCAAGAGAAAATATTTTTTTATTTCAGAACCCTAAGTTTAATAATGTTGTAAATGAAATTCTCCCAAAGGTAGGAGAGATATCAGAAGAAACAGGCGATGTAATATTAAAGAGACAAAAAATATGAATGAACAACAAAAGTGGTTTTTTCCTACCAATACTGAGAATTTAGAGATTTTTTTATCTA
>DAOUSM010000089.1 GCA_030627225.1 Candidatus Bathyarchaeota archaeon
ATAAGCCTAATAGCAGCAATCATTGCGGTTAAACAAAGAAAAAAGCTAGGTGTATTAAAAACAAAGTCTCAAAATATAATCCACACGTTCGTAAGCAAGCTTTATCAATAAGAACTTAACCACCTTCTTTTTACACTCTTTTCATGTGGCAAGTTTTAAAAGTTATATTCAAGGACATCAACACAACTTATGTAGAGGATTTGATACAGTTGTTTGAAAAGGTTCTGGTTCCATTAGATGGTTCTGAGCATTCCTTAAGAGCCCTAGAAATAGCTGTCCAAATAGCTAAAAGATTTGATGGAAAAATCACTTTAATCCACGTGTATTCGGTTAACGTGAGACCCGTCTTTATGCCTGAACCAACCACTTTAACCCCGCCTAGAGTCCCAGTTGTAACTCCTATAGAGTTTTCTAAGGTTGTTGAGGCTGCCCGTAGGGCTGGCGCTGGCATTTTGGCAGATGGTGAAAAAAGGGTTAAGGCTGAACGGGTTCAGGTTGAAACTTTGCTTAAGGAAGGTCATACTGTTCAGGAGATACTCAGAACAGCTAGGGAGGGCAAATTTGATTTGATTGTTATAGGTGCTAGAGGTATAAGCAAGATCAGGGAGATACTTTTGGGAAGCGTAAGCGACGGAGTGATCAGAAATGCACCATGCCCAGTTCTAGTGACCAAGTAACATCGGTTTTTGACGCATAATTCTGTTTTAAACTGGTTCGGCGGTCAGATTGTATGATTAATGCTTTTATGATGCAGTAAATTGGGAAGAATTCCCTTGCTAAAAAAGCGTGTGAAATTGTGGAAATGAACAATGCGCCTCTAGCATAGTTTAAGGACGTAATATACAACGTAAGAACAGGAGTTAAAGAAGTGCCCGCCATTAAAAAAAGAGTCGAGAAAATAAAAGCTGAACTCAGTCATCTAAAAAGGATTAAAAAATTTGAGAGTTTCCCTACTGGCATAAAAGCTAAATAACGTTGTCCAATTTCATAATTACGATATAGTTAGGGGTTGGTTGCTGTTTGGCCAGAGTTGTTCTTAAGAACTTAACTAAGCGTTTTGGGGAAGTTGTAGCTGTTGATAAGCTCAGTTTAGAGGTAAGAGACAAAGAGTTTGTTGTTTTTCTAGGGCCGTCGGGTAGCGGTAAGACAACTGCTCTTAGGTGCATTGCGGGTCTTGAAATTCCAGATGAAGGGGAAATCTATATTGGCGATGAGTTTGTAAATGACTTGGAACCGAAAGACAGAGACGTGGCCATGGTTTTTCAGAGCTACGCCTTATACCCTCACATGACAGTATTTCAGAATTTGGCTTTTCCATTAGAGTGTGCGAAAGTTCCGAAGGCTGAAATAAAAGGAAGGGTTCAGCGAGTCGCGGGATTGCTCAAAATGGAAGAACTTCTTGAAAGAAAGCCTAGACAACTGAGTGGAGGTCAGCAACAAAGAGTAGCTTTAGGCAGAGCCATAATAAGGGAACCTCAAGTCTTCCTTATGGATGAGCCATTGAGCAACCTAGATGCCAAACTCAGGGTTTACATGAGAGCTGAGCTTAAGAATCTTCAGAAAGAAATCGGTGTCACAACGATTTACGTTACTCATGATCAAATTGAGGCAATGACGATGGCGGATAGGATTGCTATATTGAATGAGGGGCTTCTCCAACAGTTCGATTCACCAGATGGAGTCTATTCAAAACCCTCTAATGTTTTTGTTGCTGGCTTTGTTGGAAGTCCTCCAACAAACTTTTTTGATTGCACATTGACAGAAGAAGGTTTTCTTGATGCAGGAGAATTTAAGTATCCTTTACCTAAGGATTTAGCGGAGGCTCTCGCTAGAACTTCAACTTCAAACGAATTAATACTCGGTGTAAGACCTCAACATGTTAAGGTTTATAAGCAGAGAAAGGCGGAAATCGGTTTAATTAAAGCCTACTTATATACAACCGAACCTCTTGGAGAAATGATGATATTAGATTTAAAAGTTGGGGATAACCTTGTAAAGGCCATAGTGAACCCGGACTTTGAAGTAGCGGAAGAACTTTGGATAGAGTTTCCAATAGACAAAGTGTATTTGTTTGACAAGAAAACGGGAAAATCTCTGGTTTGACCCATATTCAAAGAGAGGAGCACATCAAACTTTTATCCGTATGGTTTGGTTGAAGTCGGTGAAAATCAAAGAGATTAAGCAAAGGCTACTTCAAGACATTGAAAAATTGAGAAGCCCAGCGGGTTATCTAAATGCGGGTCATCCTAGGTATAATACCCTTTTTGGCCGTGACTCCTTGATTTCTGCTTGGCAGATGCTCAATATAGATCCATCTATAGCGAAAGCTACTCTCAAAATTTTAGCTAAATATCAAGGAAAAATCATTAATCCAGTGTCGGAAGAGGAACCAGGAAAAATTCTGCATGAACATAGATTTAACCTAACTGAAAGAAAAGAACTTCCAAAGTGGGACTTCCCTTATTATGGTAGCATTGACAGCACTCCTCTTTTCATAGTTTTGGCAACGGAATATTTTAGGAAAACAGGTGACAGAGCATTCATTTTGAGAATCAAAGAAAATTTATTAGCCACTTTTAAGTGGATAAAGAATTATGGAGATATGGACAAAGATGGTTATGTCGAGTACAAGAGGAAAAATCCTTACGGGCTACTTCATCAAGGATGGAAAGATAGCGTAACAGACGTTTTAAAGATTAAGCCTCCAGTAGCCATAGTGGAAGTTCAAGGTTATGTTTACGTAGCCTATCAAAGTCTCATTTTTCTCGCCAGTAAGCTAGGCAGAGAGGATATTTACTTTGAAGCGTTAAGAAGATCACGAACGTTAAAAGAAAATTTTAATAACAATTTTTGGATGGAGGAAAAATGCTTTTTCGCTTTGGCCTTGGATGGAGAGAAAAAACAGAGAAAGGCTTTGACTTCTAATCCAGGGCATCTTTTATTCACTGGATTGATTTCCGAGGAGAAAGTGAAACCTATTGTTTCACGGCTTTTTAAGCAGGACTTCTGGACTCCTTATGGCATAAGGAATCATTCTTCTATGGAGCCTGATTTCGATCCTTACAGTCCTCATTTAGGTTGTGTTTGGCCCCATGATAATTGGATAATCTATAAGGGGCTTCAAAATGTTGGGTTTATCGATCATGCAGATAAGATCAGGAAAGCCTTGCTTAAAACATTCAAAGAGCTTGGGAAAATCCCTGAGTTTTACACGGTAGTGAACGACCGCATTGTGGATTTGTCAACACTTAATGCTAAAAATGTTTTGTCCAATCCTTTGCAGGCTTGGAGTAGTGCTGGTTTGCTTGAAATGATTTGGGACGGCTAGTTTGCTTATCCCTTAACAGTCCACCCGATCATTCCTCTAATGTAATATTTCTGCAATAATGCAAAAACTATTATTGGAACCGCCATGACTATTATAGATCCAGCTGATAGAATACCCCAGTCTACATGGAATGCTCCGAACGCTATGCGTGGAACACGTTGGGTTGCAAGAAGCAAATCTGGATCGTATATGAGGATCAAGGCGAGGAAAAAGTCGCTCCAAACCCACATGAACTGCAAAACGACAACGGAAGCCAAGGCAGGTAAGGCCATGGGGAGTACTATCTTATAGAATATTTTAAAACTAGAGGCACCGTCAACTCTAGCTGCTTCTTCCACTTCAACAGGAAGTGTTGAAAAGAAGTTTCTCATGAACAAAATTATCCATGGAAGACCCCATGCAGAGTGAACAGTTATCAAACCTATGTAATTGTCTATTAATCCTAAGCTATTCATCATCATGTAAAGCGGTATCGCAACACTTTGCTGAGGCATCGCCATCAAAAGAACTATTGTTAAGAAAATGTAGTTCTTTATCGGGAAACTAAACCTTGCGAATCCATATCCTGCGAGTGCGCCTAAGAATAATGGTATTATTGTTGACGGAATTGCAACGATAAACGAGTTTAACACGCCTCTCCATAATGGGAACATGGAATGATTCCAAGCCTCTATAAAATTCTTCAACGTCGGATTAAAAGGATCAAAATTCCACCAACCGTAAATAATTTCCCTAACAGGTCTTATCGAAGCCATAAAAACGCCTAAAAAGGGAAGTATCCAAATAAGTGCAACAGACCATGCGATTATATGAACTATAATGGTTGTTTTTCTTATCTTCATTTTCTCACCATATATCTGACCATAGGAACAGTTACAATCAACGTCAAAAACGTTAGAAGAGTTGCCACGACGGCACCTTTGTTAAACTGCGAATAGCTAAAAGCATAGAGCCACATTTGATAGGCTAGAACTGTTGAAGCTCTTCCAGGCCCTCCCCGCGTTGCAACATAGACTATGTCGAAAATCTTCAATTCCCACAGGACAGTCATGGTTACAACAACTATGGTGATGGGCCTAAGTAAAGGGAACGTTATACGGAAAAAAGTCTTAAAA
>DAOUSM010000144.1 GCA_030627225.1 Candidatus Bathyarchaeota archaeon
CTTTCATTGTTTTTTGGCTAACCACGCAGCCATTCCGTCATCGAGGAGAAAGGAGAAGGCTTCGAAAACGGAAAAACAACTCTTGGCTGTTTGTGGTTCAGCCTTCAACCTTAAGGTCCTCCACCTATCGTAAGACTTAAGATACATGTCTCCTATAAAAACATTACTGAATAACACGAACATGCAAATGTTAAGTAAACCGCTAACCTATGGCTAAAATTCCTTCCAAAATCTTCTTTTCTGGAATATCCAGCTGTTTTGAGAGCCATATTTTTAGAAGAGAAGCTTGTTTGGGGAGTTCTCCACTATAAGTTATAATCTGGTTATTTTTCAACGCGTCGACCTGAAAAGATTTCTCAGCCTCTTTGCACAAGAAGGACAACGTTTGAGCTTGATACGCCAGAGTTTGGAAGTCCTCCCACCGTTTACAACGCAAAATCAACGGTGGACCCTGTGCCTCTCTAACCTGTAGTGTTTGAACCTTTTCTTCTGGCGCCACTTGTGGTATTGCCAAAGTTTCATGTGAAGTTGATAAATATGTGATTAGATTTGTTATCTCATTCTGCAGCGTTGTCAGTCTTTCTTCCACTTTCTCTATTTTTCCACTAAATTCGCCAGCGTCGCCTAACCTCTCGGTTATCGTGCCCAACTCGTTTATTAGCCGGTCTAAGTCCTTTTCATGCTCTTTCAAAACGTTTATTATGAAATCTAAGGCTTCTAAGGCTTCGTCCTTCGATGGAGCTTTCTTAGACATCGCTTTTCTCCCTTTTCTTCAAATCATTCAATGTCATTCTTTGTAAATAAAGGTAGCGAATCCTCAAAATGTATCCATGTGAAGAGGCATCTATACGTATTGAAAATTAAAACTTGTATGGGAGAGTTAAAATATCTGGTTTCTAAATGAGTAAAATACTAATGGAAGGATGTCTTCTCATGAATGGAACATTAAATTTCCATGAAAAAGAAGAGATCGTCAAGTTCATCTCAGAAAAGGGCATCAAAATCCTTAATTTGTGTCACATTCCAGAAGATGGAAGGCTAAAAACCTTAAGTTTTTCAGCAACGAATAGAAAAAGGATTTATGAAATTTTAGAGTTCGGCGAAAGAGTTGACGGTTCAAGTTTATTCTCTTACATTGAACCAGATAAGAGTGACATTTACATAACGCCCACGCTTGACAGAGTTTTCACTAATCCATTTTCAAAAGTGCCCACACTAAACATTTTATGTGAATATTTAGACGAAAACGGAAAACTTTTGGATGTCGCTCCAAAAAGTGTTTTGGCGAGGGCTGAAGAAAAACTGCGTTCTTCAACTGGTATTGTTCTAAAGGCTCTAGCTGAGCTTGAGTTCTACGTTATTTCTAAACTTGAAACCAAGATGCTTTTTCTAGGAGCACCAGATAAAAACTATCATGAATCTGCTCCTTTCACGAAGTTTGAGGATTTAAGAAATGAAGTTTTGGTCACGCTGGCCGCTGTTGGCATTGCTACAAAGTATGGACATAGCGAAGTTGGTCGGATATTACGCAAAGATGACGCATTTATGGAACAGCATGAAGTAGAGTTTATACCGCAGAATTTAGCGGAAATGGCTGAGACAATCCCAATTGCAAAATGGGTCATTCGAAATGTTTGCGCAAAATACGGAGTATCCGTCTCTTTCTCCCCTAAAGTAGCTCTGGGACATGCTGGAAACGGAATGCACGTCCACTTGTGTGGGTTAAAAAATGGGAAAAACATAATCGCAAATCCCGATGGAACCTTGAGCATTGAAGCCCTAAAAATGATTGGTGGAATACTAAAGTTTGCACCAAGCCTCGCAGCCTTCGGAAACACGACACCAGTATCCTATCTGCGTTTTATTGCACGCAAGGAATCACCAATGCATGTTTGTTGGGGCACTAGAAACCGTTTGGCCCTAATACGTATACCATTATGGTGGAGCTTTAGAAAAACAGGCGAAGAAGCAGATAATTGTAGGGAAACTTTTGAGTATAGAGCCCCAGATCCATTAGCAAGCGCTTACTTGCTTTTTGCAGGAATTGCCGTAGCCGTAGATTATGGTTTAAAAAATTCTGAAGAAGCGTTGAAAATAGCCGAAGAGTTACACATTGAAGAAAATGTTGCTGAAAGAAAAGTACTTGAGGTTTTGCCACTTTCTTGTAGTGAAGCTGCGGAAAACCTTGAGAAGGATAGACGATTTTATGAAGCGGATGGAGTTTTTCCCAAGAAATTAGTTGATAAGACGATAGAAAAGCTGAAATCATATAAGGATGAAAATTTATGGGAGAAATTGGCTGACAAGTCAGATGAAATTGAAAACGTGTTAAGGCAGTACCTACATTACGGCTAGTTAAGCCTGTGAAAACATGGATAACAATGAAAACGAAGAAAACATCAAAAGGCTTTTGATTTTTCGTCCAATATCTATAATCTACTTTATGATCATCCTCTTTTGGACTATGTTGCTTTTTCCTTTCCTATTGTTTGTTGGTAAAGTTTTCAGCAGCACTTTGGGAATACCTCTTTATCTAGCATTGATTATTTTTCTGTTGTCTCTTTTCGGAAGCTACATAAACATTCCAATCACGGAAGTTGTTTCTCCACAGCCAATGGTAAGCTTTCATGAAATAGATTTTTTCGGGGTTAGATGGCTCTTACCAGAATTCAACTATAAAAGACGAAAGACAGTGGTAGCCATTAACGTTGGCGGAGCCTTGATTCCAACTTTTGTTTCGCTTTATCTGCTTTTGTTCGTTGTTCCCGCTTATGAGACTAATTTATTGGTTGCATACTGCAAAATTTTCATAGCGTTTCTAATAGTCACTTTCATGGTTCACGCTGTCGCTAGACCTGTAAGAGGTTTAGGAATTGCAACACCGTCCTTCATTCCGCCATCAGTAGCCGCTTTAGCCGCTCTCACCCTCTTCCCAATCTACACTGGAAGCAATCCGTGCATTATTGCTTACATCGCTGGAACATTGGGCACCCTAGCAGGCGCAGATTTACTAAACATCGGAAAAATTTCACAATTAGGCTCACCGCTAGTAAGCATAGGCGGAGCAGGAACATTCGACGGAATATACATGACTGGAATAATGGCTGTTCTATTAGTCATGCTCATCCTCTGAATGAGAAACGCTTATAGCTTATCTTTAACGGTTAAAGTTTCAGAAATAAAGCCTAACGGGCGGGTAGATCAGCTTGGAATGATCGCCACGTTGGCATCGTGGAGGCCGCGGGTTCAAATCCCGCCCCGTCCATAGAAC
>DAOUSM010000037.1 GCA_030627225.1 Candidatus Bathyarchaeota archaeon
AAAATCTTGCCCGCAACCGGCATAACACTTGGCGAAGTCGGCTTTTTCCATGGACACCGCTGGCCATCACCCATCCTCCTAAAATGCAAAACGCTGGTAATGGGGCATGTGCACCCCGTTGTAGCTTTCCGAGACCCAGCAGGATTCAGAATAACAAGACAGGTTTGGGTAAAGGCAAAATGTAACGGAACCCAACTGGCTGAAAAGCTGCTTCAGAAACACAGGATAAAAATCGAGAAGAGCTCCAAAGAAACCCTATGGAAACACTACAAAATTAAGCCTAAAACCTCACAACTTTTCATTATGCCTTCTTTCAACGATTTTCTTGGAGGAAAACCGCTAAATGAGAGAAAACCCGGCGGAGATGTAAAAACTGGAAGAATTGTGGGGCCTGTTCTCCGTTCAGAAGCCGTGGACATGGAAAATGCAGAAACTTATCTTCTAGACGGAACCTTCCTCGGAACCTTAAGTCAACTCAGAATTTTAAGCTGGCGATAGTTCAGCATAAAGTTTATAGACAATACTATCTTCACATTAAAAAGGTGAAGAAATGCCAGAGGATTACCCAGAATGGTTTAGAAGAAGACGCTACCCGTTCTTTAGAAGCTGGTTCTTCGAGGACATCGACCGAATGTTCCGTGAAATGGAAAAAATGATGGAAGAAGAATTCAAAACGTTCACTTCACGGGTTCCAAAAGACTATGTCAGAGAACGCAAACTCCCAGACGGCACAACCGTACGTGAATGGGGCCCCTTCGTATACGGTTACAGCGTAAAAATAGGGCCTGATGGAAAACCTCAAATTCGCGAGTTTGGAAACGTTAAGCCAAGCCGTTTAGGGCCTCGAGTAAAGGAGGAACGTGAACCTCTCATAGACATCCTCGAGACAGATGGAGAAGTCCATGTTGTGGCAGAACTACCCGGTGTAGAGAAAGACGACATAAAACTGCATGGAACAGAAGACACACTAACAATATCAGTTGACACACCACAACGCAAATACTACAAAGAAATTACACTACCAGCAAAAGTAAACGTGAAAGAAACAAAAACTAAGTATAAAAACGGTGTTTTAGAGGTCACAATACCGAAAATCAAAGAGGAAAAGAAACCAAAAGGCGAACCAATAAACATAGACTAACATGCATAATCTCTTTCAGTTCAGTCGATCTCTCTCGAAGAGCCCGTGCACACATGAACGAAAACTCAGAAATTGACATGCTAAACGCCATATGCAAAGAAGCGAAAGCCGAAGGCAAATTAACAGGTAAAAACCTTACAAGGCTGTACGAAATTTTCGGTCAACGGTTCACAAAGGCTTTCGAAGCCTTGAAAGAAAATCGTGTAAAAAAGTATGTTTTCAAGCAAAGCGGTAAAACAGTCTGGATTGTCGTTGGAAAGGAGCGGGATTACCTCATAATGCCTGAAGCCGAATTCTGCTCATGTGATGACTTTTACTTTCGAGTCATGGACAGAGAGGTACACCTATGCTATCATCTCATTGCACAAAAGATAGCAAACATCCTAGAATGGTATGAAAACATAAAAGAACGCGACGAACTGTACGACTCCTTAATGAACGAGTGGAAAAAACCTACTCCTTAAATATTTAAACTGTAAAATAAAGAGGTAAAAGGAGCAGTCTTCAATGAATATAGGAGCATACTTCGAAACACTCAAGTACATTCTCATGACCGCAACATTCGTTGCATTGGTTTTAATATTCCTATACATGCTCTACGGTAAAGAGGAAAAGACAAGCTGAAAACAGCTAAACATACGCCTTCTCCATTTCTCTACGTAATATCAGAAACATTATAATGCTTAAAACCGCAATAATTATGGCAAATAAAACCATCCATGTGGCTTCAGGTCCAGCGCCCACAACAATGGGGAAAGGTCCTACAAATATAAGGGCGCCAAAATTTACTGAATCCCCGGAAAGCACCACAGCCACAATCAAAATTATGATGCCAATAAAAATTAGGAAAAATCCTATGATAAATAATACTAAGAATTTTCGGAGTCTGCTTGACTCCTCACTCGCATACTTTGCAATTTTTTTGTGGATTACCATTATGGATACTCTCCCTCACCTCAACATTAAGTAAAAAATTACCATTACTATTATGAGAAGTATTGTGAGTGCTAGCGAGAGCAACAAAACAGTTTTAACTGATTCTTTATCCGTTCCAAAAATTATTGGAAAAGGCCCAATTATTATGGCTCCGCCGCCCCTGACCTTTCCCTCTCCTCTAACGCTTGAGAGGAAGAGCAAAATGATTGCAACTAAGATGACAAGCATTCCAGCGAATACTAAGGCGATGCCCAAACCATAAAGCGTCCCAGCATCCATCACTCTATTAGGCTCCTTCTGGCACATTTAAAAGTCGTTAACAACTTTTTAATAAACTTTACAGCCTAATTTTTGCATTATAGCGGGGTCTACTTACGTTTGCGGGAGATAACCCGAAAAAATTCGGAAACAGATATCCATAGATTCCCCTCTTTGGATAAACAGTGCGTGCGCGCCCCTTTTGTTGATGTGTTGCATCGTAAATGCGCGCAGAGAAAACGAGAATGGCGACGGAAAGCGAAGAAAAGCGAAAGGGACAAGCGACATAAAAAATAATAGAAATGCGTGCGTATGCTTTTTAAAGGTTTCATGAAAGTTTAAGTCATCGCACGCATGCAAAAATGCGCACTTATTAATAGTTGTCAACACTTATCTTAAGGAGAGAAGTAGTAAAGCTAGGCGATATTAAAAAGTGTCACAGAAATCCTCGGTTATTACCCATAGACTCAAGGCGATCGCTTACTTAAGCACTTATCCGCCGCGAGAGTGCGGTATTGCGACGTTCACAAAAGATTTAGTCAATGGTATTGATGCACTTCACGAGTTTAAATCGCAAATAGTTATCGCAATAAATGAGAAAGAGACGATTTACAACTATGATAAAAGGGTTAAATGTCAAATTGAACAGGACTCAGCTGAGGATTACGTTCAAGCTGCTCGCTACGTCAATTCATCCAAAGCTGGCTTGGTAAATCTCCAACATGAATTTGGTCTTTTTGGGGGAGACTGGGGAGAATATGTTAAATTGTTTCTGCGGAATCTTCAGAAACCTGTGGTAACTACGCTCCATACTGTCGAGCCAGATTTTGAATTAAAGGCTCAAACTATTCTGAAATACATTGCTAATCATAGTGCGGCAATTATCGTTATGACGAAAAAGGCTCTTCAACTACTGGAAAATTATGACATTGGGCGTGAAAAAGTCACAGTTATCCCACATGGTTGTCCTAATGTCCCATTTGTTTCTAGCGAAAAGGTCAAACCCTCCTTGGGACTAGATGGCAGAATAGTTCTGTGCACGTTTGGATTGATTAACCCAGGCAAGGGCGTTGAATATGCTATTCAGGCTCTTCCTTCCATTGTTAAAAAAGAGCCAAGAGTTCTCTACCTCATACTTGGAGAAACTCATCCGGAAGTAAGGAAAATTGAGGGCGAACGTTATCGGATGAAACTGATGAGCCTGGTCGATAAGCTCCAATTGGGAAAACACGTTAGATTTCACAATCGTTTTCTTTCCAAAGCAGAACTAATTAAATATCTTCTGGCAACAGACATCTACATCAGCCCCTACATCTCTCCGACTCAGATAAGCAGTGGCACGCTTGTATACGCATTGGGAGCAGGCCGAGCCATAATATCGACTCCATACCTTCACGCCAGAGAAGCCCTAGCTAATAACCGGGGACTATTCTGCAAGTTTAAGGATTCCGATTCCATTGCCGAAGCTATAGGTGTTCTTCTGAAAAATGAAGAGTTAAGAAAAAAAATGGAAAAAAAAGTTTACAAGTACAGCAGAAAATTCGTTTGGCCAAATGTAGCAATGAGATACGCTGAATTGTTCAGGCAAGTCCTCAAAACTTAAGAGGGATATAACGCGTGGATCTTCCACCTATAAAACTGGATTTTCTAAAATCACTTACTGATGACACCGGTATCATCCAGCACGCAAAGTTTGCGACTCCGAAAAGACAGGAAGGATACACCACTGATGATAATGCACGCGCATTGATAGCATGCATTAAATACCATCAGATCTATGATGACTCGGAAGTAGAAAAACTGATAGACGTGTATTTGAGCTTTCTTCTCCACATGCAAAGACCAGATGGCAGGATGCATAATCTTCTCAGTTACCATCGACAGTTTGAAGACGAAGTAGGTTCAGAAGACTGCATGGGACGCGCCCTCTGGGCTTGTGGGCGCACCATGAGTTCCAACTTACACACGGAGAAAAAACTAATATCAAAGGAAATTTTTGACAAAGTTTTCCCATGGGTTCCTGACTTCAAATCACTTAGATCTAAGGCTTTTGCAATCCTAGGACTTTGCCACTATTACAAAGCCTATCCTCAAGATCAGAATGTCATCCTAAACATGAAGGCATTAGCTGATCAACTTTTAAACAATTATAAACTTGAATCTTCTAGCGATTGGCGTTGGTTTGAACCTTATCTTACCTATGTTAATGGGCGGTTGCCCCAAGCCCTTTTTAAGGCGTATAAAAATACGAATGTTAAGAAATACCTTCAGATAGCCAAGGAATCTTTTGACTTTCTCGTGGAAGTTCAGATAATCAATGATGAATTCATCCCAATCGGCAATAATGGTTGGTATAAAAAGGGTGGTAAAAGAGCCCTATACGACCAGCAATCAATTGAGGCTTCTTGTATGGTAGAAGCGGCACTAGCCGCCTTTCGCGTGACTGGCAATGAGAAATATCAGAGAATAGCCCATATCGCCTTTGATTGGTTTCTGGGGAAGAACTCCCAAGATGTGATGGTTTACAATCCGAAAACAGGTGGTTGTTATGATGGAATAACACCTCAAGGATTAAACCTAAACCAAGGCGCTGAATCTACTGTATCCTATCTTCTAGCATGCTTGGAATTGATGGCTCTTAAAAAATCGTGTAGTTGATTTATTAAGGAGAATGGCAAAAAAGGTTAAAATGAAGCATGGTGGAAGAAAGATGAAGGTTCGACATATAATGGTTGAAAACGTCGTAACTGCAAAAGAGGACAATACGGTAAAGAAGGCGATTGAGATGTTGTATAAGAAACATGTAGGATCAATAGTTATAACTGATGATGAAGGAAAGTGTACAGGGATATTCACAGAGCGGGATGCCATTAGAGTTGTAGCCCAAAAGGTTGCTTTAGACAAGCCTCTGAGGGAGGTTATGACGAAAAATGTCATAACTATTGGGGAAGACGCTACATTCGAAGAGGCAAGAAGATGTATAATCTCACACGGAATCAGACACTTGCCGGTAGTGAATCAAAAAGGAAAATTGGTGGGTTTGCTGGCCATCAGAAATTTTTTGGATGAACTTTTTGGAATAAAGTTTTTGAAACCATATTAGGAAACCAGAAATTTTTTGGGTGACCTTTTTGGAATAAAGTTTTTGGGAATTAAGGAGATTAAGCGTCATGAAGCGTTTTCAAGGTAATCCGATTCTTGAACCTATAGCGACTCATGAATGGGAGTCGAGGAGAGTGTTCAATGCTGCCGCTTTTTTAGCGGACAAGCGTATTCATATTCTATACCGTGCTATGGGTAATGACGGTATTTCTCGTCTTGGTTATGCCGCCACGTCGGATGGCTATTATATTAACGAACGTTTGCCTTTCCCTGTTTTTGAACCCATAAACGATGCAGAGAAGAATGGGTGTGAGGATCCTCGTTTGACTCTTTTGGATGATAAGTTGGTTATGGCTTATACTGCGTTGCAAGAATGTGATCATCATCTAATATATCAGATTTCATTAACTTCGATTGCTGTTAAGGATTTTCTCGCTAAACAATGGAAGTGGGCGGACCGGCGGTTACCTTTTCCGGGCATTCGTAACAAGGACGCCGTGATTTTTCCTAGAAGGATTGATGGGAAATATATTATGTTTCATCGCATTGAGCCCGATATTTGCAGCACTCGTTCTGATGATCTTCAGAGATGGTGTGATATCAAGTCTGTAATGAGGCCTAGGATTAAGAATTGGGATTGTTGGAAGGTTGGTGCAGCTGGTTCACCGATAGAGCTTAACGAAGGTTGGCTGCTCATTTATCACGGAGTGAATTTTGAGAAGATATATTCTCTTGGCGTCGCACTGCTTGACAAGTATGATCCTGAAATTGTTCTTTACCGTTCTGAAAAACCTATATTAACACCTACTGAAGACTACGAACGCTTTGGCAAAGTGCCCAATGTGGTCTTTAGCTGCGGAAACATCTTGATGGACGACCAACTTCTCATCTACTATGGGGGCGCTGACAGTGTCCTATGTGTTGCCTCTTACGACCTAAGTGAGCTAGTCCCTAAAAAATAGCGCATATTTTATGACACACGTTTTTGCAGAGCAATGCAAAAAAAGGGATTTTGCGGGAGATTTCGCCAATTTTAGGGGTAATAAACTTTATAGCACCCATTCCTCCTCATCTTCAGCGGTATTGGAACTGAAATGACCGAAAAGATAATTGAGCAAATCCTTTCGAGGCATCCGGAAATTTCAAGGGAAGAGATTTTGGAAAGGTTGGAGAAAGAAAAAAGAAAAACAGCTAGTCTTATTGTGGATGAAATTCTTATGCGGATGATTGCAGCTGAGCTTGGCGTAGAAATTTCAAGTGAAACTTCGATGCCGACACTTTCGATAGGGGATTTGATTTCGAGTTTAAATGATGTTACAGTCGTTGGACGGGTTGTTGCGGTTTTTCCTCTTAAAACCTTTAAGGCGGATAAAAGCGGGAAAGTTGCAAGTTTACTCATTGCCGATAAAAATGATATTTTACGGGTTGTTTTGTGGAATGACAAGGCGAATCTCATGGAATCTGGTGAGGTGAAAGTTGGGCAAATAATACGTTTTTCCCACGGATACACAAAAGAAAACCGCAGTGGAAGAGTCGAGTTACACATTGGAGACAGGGGTGAAATCGAAATTAACCCAAAGGATGTGGAAGCAAAAGATTATCCCACAATCGGCAAGTTCACAACAAAAATTGGAGAGATCACCAAAACACGCAAAAACAAGAGAGTGAACATAACAGGCATCATCAAAGAGATTTTTCCAGTCTCCACTTTTAAAAGGCGAGATTCAAGCACTGGGAAAGTTATGCGATTCATATTGGCTGATGAAACAGGTGAAATATCAGTTGTTGTTTGGAATGAAAAGGTAGATGAGCTTGAGAAGACGATAAAGAAAGGCATCAAGTTGCAGGTGGTGAATGCCAAGGTGAAAAAAGCAATAAGCGAAGGCTTAGAAATTCACGTTAACGCAGGAACCTACGTGGAGGCACTCGCATCAGCAAGAGAGTTTTCGAAAATAGCTGATTTGAAGGAAGGGCTAAATCATATTAATGTTGAAGGAGAAGTTGTCACTAAGCCTATATTTAGAAACGTGAAAACATCCAAAGGAGAACTTGTGAACCTCGCCGTTTTTGAACTGAAGGATGAAACTGGCGGAATATGGGTTTCAGCATGGCGAAGGCACGCAGACTCCGTTAAGAATTTGAAAGTAGGTGATAAATTGATTATAAAAAATGCCTATGTCAAAAAGGGCTTTGGGGATCAGCCTGAATTATCAACGAGAAACACAAC
>DAOUSM010000077.1 GCA_030627225.1 Candidatus Bathyarchaeota archaeon
ATAACCATGACTTCCATGGCTGTCATCGATTTCATGTCCAGTGCTCCCCGTCCCCAAATGAAACCATCTTTGACTAAGCCTCCAAAGGGGTCTACACTCCACTCTTTTGGATTTGCAGCCACAACGTCTAAATGCGACAATAAAAGCATGTTTGGTTTTTCACCGGTTCCCTTAAGGTGTGTGATTACGCTACCTCTTCTTGGTGCAGACTCAAAAAGTTCGCATTTGAAACCATCTTTTTCTAAGGTTTCAGCCAAGTATTTTGCTGCTTGTGTTTCGTTTCCAGGTGGATTTGTTGTGTTTATGCGGATTAAATCGCTTAGAAGATTTGTGACCTCTTCTTCTATTTCCCTTAACAATTGAACATGCATTTAATAGTTCACCATCTGCTCAGATTATAAACATCTAATCCACTTAAGATTTTGTTCCGCCCTTGACAACTCTAACATGTGAGATGGAAGGCTCCAGCAACCCTTCTGTTAGACTTTAAAAGTTTATTAAACGTTTGACATGCTTCCCTTGTCGGTTGAGCCAACAATTCTATTCCGTGAGATTTTAGAGTATTTTCAACTTCAGGCGAAACTTTCACAAGTCCGTAATAGCCTGTGCCAACAACGAGCACTTCTGGCTTTGGTTCACTCCTAAGGGTTTCCTTTAAATCTTCAACGCAAAGCCTATGTCCCTCTTTTCTCCACCAGCTGTCAATAACTCGTTCCGGAAAAACTATGACGTCACTCGTGTACCTTTTACCATTTATGACTATCGTGCCAAATTCGTAAGAGTCAATCAATTAGGAGACACCCCAAATTATTCTATATTCCTAGGAGATTTAAAAATCAATTCGCAGAATGTTCAAAACTTTTACTTATTATAATGTTTATTTCAGATTGAAAGGGAGAGTGTGAAAGAAGTGGAGACGCTTCCAAGAGAGTTTTACGAGAGAGCTCCAGCATTAGTTGCGAAGGATTTACTTGGAAAAGTCTTGTTAAGAAAACTCAACTCTGAGATTTTGTCTGGAAAAATTGTTGAAACTGAGGCTTATTACGGCGAAAATGACCCGGCTTCCAAAGCATATAGAGGGAGGAAAACGTTTAACGAGTTGATGTTTATGGATGTTGGAAAAACTTTCATTTACATGGTTCATGGGAACTGGCTTCTAAACATAGTTGCTCATCTAAAGGGCGGTGTTGGAGCCGTTTTAATAAGGGCTATAGAACCCATCCAAGGAATTGAAATTATGCGAAAGAACAGGAATGTGAAAGACATCCGTAATTTGGCCAATGGTCCGGGAAAGCTGACGAAAGCCTTAGCCGTAACAAAGGAGCTTAATGGAATTGACGTCACGAGACGGAATAGTCAATTAGTGGTTGTTGAGGGAGAAAGGGAAAGCTTTGAGGTTTGTTCTTCTCATAGAATTGGTGTAAAAGTGGATTTGCAGCAGGAATTGAGGTTTTTTATTATGGGAAACAAGTTTGTCTCAAAATTTTCCTAGCAAATTTTATTCTTTGAAACGTCTTTTCTATATGATATGGAAGTTGTTTTGACTTCGCATCGTTATGGAGAAAAGGAACTGCTGAAGCAGTTGAAGGAGCTTGGAGACTTCTATCGGACAGAGTTTAGGGATGTTATTCGAGGCAGAGTTGAAAACATTGAGGCTTTTCTGCAGGAACTTGAGAAAAGAAACATCTTCACCCTATCTAGGGCTTTTCCCATCGAAAAATCCTTCACTTTCTCGCCAAGAATGGTTATTGAGGAATTTTGTGAAGCTGTGAAGCCTCTCCTCGAGAAAATTCGGAAGGGTGAATCCTTCAGCGTTATAGTTGAACGACGCGGGCTTAAGGGAGCTTTTTCCTCACAAGAAGTTGCCAAGCAAGTTGGAACCTTCATTTCAAAGGCTTTGGAGGAAAGAGACGGAGAGAAACCAAAGGTTAACCTTAGGGACCCGGATAAAGCCGTTATTTTTGAAACTCTTGGGAGATGGTGCGGGGTTGGAATAATATCAAAGGAGATGAGGGAGAAATACTTCTGCTTGAAGCTTCCGTAGGGGTTCTGACTTCAGAGTCGTATCTAAAATGCTTATTTGCAATTAAGATTCTTTATTTAGAAAGAAGACCTTTAAAATATAAAGGGACCCATTTAAAATGGTTAGCCAAGAATCCCAAGTCCTTCTTAGGCTTCGTGAGTCTGGCTTAATAAAGACTGTTGGCTTAATAGCGGATACACACATACCCGTTAGGGCTAGAGAAATTCCCAAAAGGGTTTTTGAGGTTTTCGAAAGAGTGGGCTTCATTATTCATGCAGGCGACCTCGTGGATTTATCCGTCATCGACGAGTTGGAGCAGCTTGCACCCGTTTTGGCTGTTTATGGAAACATGGATGGACCAGAAATCCGTGGGAAACTGCCCAAAATGAATTCCGCTAAGGTTCTTAATTGGAAAATTGGGGTTATGCACGACCCCGGAGCATTATTTGGAATGGGAAAGATGCGTGAAATTGCCAAGCAAAACGGCTTTAACGTGCTCGTTTATGGGCATACACATAATCCAAGCATAAAATGGGAAGGAAAAACCCTATTTATAAATCCTGGAAGCCCAACAAACCCGTTGCCGCCTTTTATAACTAATCCCACAGTGGCTTTGCTGAAGATAACCAAGGAGAAGATAATGCCTGAAATAATTCGCGTTTAAGCAGGGTTGTCATTTGGGAAAGGAGATTCCTGGAAAGCTTCTGTTGGATGCATCCACCGTTTTGATGCCTTGTGGAAGGAAGATTGACGCTGAAGTCTATATTCATTTGAAGGGGTATGCTAGGGCGAGGGTCAGCCACTTAGACGTTGAGAAAATGGGTTTAGGAAAGGTTATTCGTAGAGGACGGGGCAATTTTCTCGAGATAAAGGGAGTTGAAAACGGTTTGGAGGTTGTTTTGAGGGAAAAGTGCCAAATAATTTTGAATAGGGAAGAATTTACGGTTTCAAGCATTGTTATAGCTTGTCCCTTGCTTAACAAGGTTGTTGAGAAAGGTGAGCTAACGAGGGCTTGGGTTGGCAGAAAATATGATGGCATCTACATTGGTTTTAGAAAAGCAGAGTTGGAAAAACTTGAGAAGCTGGCTTTAGAAAACTTTGGAATGAAACCGTTGAAGAAACTGCAGTCTCAGCCACAAATGTGAAAGTTAGCGTTGCCATGCTTTCATTTTAACTTATCTCTCTGCACAGTGCAAAGGTGTCGTTTCACAGAGAGTCTTAAAAGCAAAAACGGCTGAACATTGTCAGTGGTTTGCCACTGGAGGTTCGCATTATGGAGCGTTGTAGGAATCCTTGGAATGGGAAATGTAAAAACACGAATATTGAAGTCTATATCCTCTTTAAAGGAAGGAAACTGCCTATTTGTAGGCGTTGCTGGAGCAAAATAGCCAAAAAAGATTTAGAATGGTGAAAATATGGAAAAATTCGGTAGGTTTAGCATAAACACAGCGAAATCCCTTCTCGGAAGAAACGTAAACCTCCACCTAAAAGACGGCTCAGTAATAGTGAATGTTCTCTTAGCTGAAATCCAAAAAAACGAGTTTAGAGGAAAAGCTTTCATTAAATGCGTCCCATATGGAAGAAGAAAAAACACATTTAAAATACCCTTAAGAAGCATAGCTTGGGCAGAACTACTAAACTTAACCTTAATTTCAGCTGGTGGATAGAACTCAGCGAGCTAATCTATTTCTCCTTCACATAAAGCGAGTTTGCAAGATTCATCACATTAATCTTTATTTTTGCTTGCTAAACCTTTTTATATGTAGGCTGTTGTTTAGTGTAGTTGTCGCATAATTTCATATGTTAGATAAAAAAGAGCTTTTGAAGGCTTTTGAAAACTGCATATAAAGCTTTTGTGACAGGAAGAAAATAATGCAAATACAATACTTTAGAGATTTACCGTTAAGTTCGGAAGTTATGAAAAGCATCGAAGAGCTTGGATTCGATAACCTTTTCCCAATTCAAGCTCAAGCCATAATCCCATTACTTGAAGGAAAAGACGTGATTGGACAGGCACAGACAGGAACGGGCAAGACTGCGGCTTTCGGAATTCCAATGGTTGAACGCTTAAACCCAAACATCAGCAGTGTTCAAGGCTTAGTCTTAGAGCCTACCCGTGAACTCGCCGTACAAATTGCGGAACACATAAGCCGCTTCAGCAAATACGCATCCTTCAAAGTCTTACCAGTTTACGGCGGAGAACCAATCCAGAAACAAATCCGTGCACTAGAAAGAGGCGTACACATTGTTGTTGGTACGCCAGGCCGCCTAATAGACCATCTGAAACGGGGAACGCTCAATTTAGCATCGGTAAAAATTGTTGTTCTCGACGAGGCTGATAGAATGCTTGACATGGGATTCATAGACGACATAGAATACATACTCTCAAAGGTGCCAGCAAACAGGCAGACAAGCCTCTTCTCAGCAACAATAGACAAAACGGTAATGACTATATGCAACAAATACATGAGAAAACCTGAAAAAATCCTTGTAAGCAAAGACGAAATAGCCCTTACACAGATAGCCCAGTATTACATGGTTTTAAACCCCAAAAACAAGTTCGAAATCCTATGCAACATTTTAGACGAAAACCACATAGAACGCGCCATAATATTCTGCAAAACCCGCATAGGCACAAGCACACTAGCAAACAAACTAAGAGCAAGGGGCTACGACGCAAAACCACTGCATGCGGGCTTTACACAACCGCAAAGAGACTTCGTTACTAACGCCTTCAGAAAAGGCAGATTAACGCTGCTTGTCGCAACAGATGTTGCCGCAAGAGGCCTAGACATTCAGGGAATAACTCACATAATAAACTATGACATACCATTAGACGCGCTCGTATATTTCCACAGGATAGGCAGGACAGCCAGAATGGGACGTGAAGGAACAGCCATAACACTGGTGGGTTATGGAGAAATAGAAGAACTTAACAAGATAAGGGCTTTAACGAAAACTAATATAGAAAAGTTAGAGTAGAATACGTCTATGCGTTGTTCGCATTGTGGAAAATGCTGCGAGAAAACCGAAATGCTGCTTTCTAAAGCGGACATAGAACGATTGGAGAAGGCTGGTCACCGCAGAGAACTATTTGTGCGTTATGACAAGCATGGCTTTGCCAGACTGCGAAATCACAAAGGGTACTGCGTGTTCTATGACCTTGAGAAAAACCGCTGCAAGGTCTACAAGTATAGGCCATTAGGATGCCGCGTCTACCCAGTAGTCTACAGCGAAGAAGATGGAATAATAGTGGACGACCTCTGCCCCATGAAAAGCAC
>DAOUSM010000128.1 GCA_030627225.1 Candidatus Bathyarchaeota archaeon
GAAGGTTTATGCCATGGATGTGAATCCTCACGCGGTCGAGTTATTAAAGAGAAATATTAGGCTCAACAGAGTGGAAGGCAAAGTATATCCGATTTTGGGGGATGCAAAGCAAATTGTTAAGCATAGACTTTCTGGAGTTGCGGACCGTGTGATTATGAATTTGCCTGAAAAAGCCATAGAGTTTGTGGATGCTGCATGTGAAGCAATAAAGCCGACGGGTGGCATAGTGCATTTTTACAGTTTTGTGAAGGCTTCTGATTCTTTGGAAAATGTAACGCAGCGGTTCATAAACGCTGTTAAGGGTTCTGGAAGGGAAGTGGAAAAGATTCTGTTTTCAAGGTTTGTCCGCGCCACAGCCCCTTACGAATGGCAAGCCGTCTTAGATGCAAAAATCCATTAAACTTTACCTTAACAAGCTCGGTGAAGTAACTTTTGGGCGATCATGGAAATTGGCGTAACCCCAAAATTTACTAATGAGCGTCAAATCCTTTTCTTTAATCGGTGTTTGGAGGAGCTTTGGTTGGTTGTTTCTTTTGATCGTGCCGCGAAAATCTATGATGAAACCAGAGGTTTTCCAGTTTTTGTCATGAATAAAATCATTAAGACGCTGATGGAGGAGTTGGAAGGCTATGTAAGTATTTTGGATGTGGGTGTGGGGACTGCGAGGTTTACGAAGCCGTTGCAGAATCATGGATATTATGTGGTTGGCATAGATGTGTCTTCGAAAATGTTGAGGAAGGCTGCTGAGAGGGGGATGCGTAATCTGCTGATAGGCAGCGTTTGTAGTATTCCGCTTAGGGATGATTCATTCGATGTTACGATGAGTGTGGGGTTGCTTCATTTAGTGAAAGAGTGGGAAGTTGCGTTGCGGGAAATATCGAGAGTTACAAGAAAGTTGTTGGTGTCTGTTATACGTAGGAGGAAGAGTCCAGCTAGTGAGGAATATAGGGAGTTGCTTGTTAAATATGGATGGAAGCTTCCTCAGCTTGGGATAGCGGAGCGTGAATTAGAGGCAATAGTTAAGCCAGCTAAATCGATAGATGTTACCACTTATGAAGTCAGTGTTGGAAAGATTTTGGCTTTTTTGGAGCGGAAGGCATATTCATATCAATGGGATGTCCCTGAAGAACTACATAGGCGAGTTATGCAGCAACTTAAGACACAGGCTTTTCCTGAGGAGTATTCTGTGAAGGTTGAAGTTTTGGTATGGGATATAAAAAGTATATGCGAATTCATTCAATTGCCTAAAGAATAGGCAGGATGCAATTTTAATGTTTGATTAAACTTTGACTGTTAGTGTGATTTTCACTTTTTGCTTTGGATTTCTTAGCTTCTCCACAAGTTTCCTTGACAAATCGCATGCACCTTTATCTGCTTGAATTGCCAGTGTTCGGCTGCAAATGTAACTGCTTTTTCTTGCAACAGTGTCTGTTGGATGCGTTAAAATTAGCTGTGGGCTTCCAAAAGCATTCACCACTTCAGCAACTTCTCCAGCCTCGATTAACATTGTTATTTTTGCGTTTTTCTTCCGTAAACTCTCCTTAAATTCGGGGCTTAAATTAGCTACAGCCTTGTCCGCTGACACCGCAATAATGCAGTCACCTTTCTTTGATATTTGGGCTTCTTTAGTGATTTCAAGTGTTGACTCATGTGTGGCTTGAATGTTCTCATGTCCGTAGGCAAGAATAACTTCGGTTATTTTCATGGTGCACATCTCTGGCTATTGCAGAACTAGTTTCAGTATTATTGTGTCGTGTCCTATTCCGAATAAGTCTTGCACAAAACCGGTTATGCGGAAATTATGCTTATAATAGAAGGGTATGGCTGAAGCACACTTATAGTGAACCTCGGCGAGTACTATTTTAGCTCCTTTCCGCTTCAAAGCCTTCAACTCCTTATTCAGCAAACGTTTTCCTATACCTTTCACTTGACATTCCTTGGCAACCGCTATGTCTTCGAGCACTGCCTCATCATTATGAATGTCCGCTTGCACATGCCCAACAACTTTTCCATTTTCAACTGCTACAAAAGACAAATCCGGGTTTTCCCTCAACTCATCCAGAATATGCTTGCTATATTTTTCTTTAGTTGCGTGCGGGTTCGCCAACATGGCAAGCTCAGAAACAGTGTTCAAGTCGCTTCTACGCATTTTTCGAATTTTTAGCAACTTAACCACTAGCCAAAGTTATTCGAGAATCTCTATTGAATCCACTTTTCCGTCTCCATCTAAATCAAACCCTTGTATGACTGTTGCAAACGTGTCTTCGCCCTGATAGCTTTTCAAAGTTTTCTTCCAAAAGTTTGCTAAGGCTAAAACGCATGCCTTTGTGCCTACTGCCTTGTTTCCAGCCAAAACTATAACCCGCTTAGCGTCGTCCCATGGGTTCACAATTTTTGCTATTAACCCAACAGCATCCGCCGTATAAACACGTGAAGTTTTTCGGGAAACCAAACCGCCGAACAAGAATCCCTGCTCTGAAGGCTGCATGTTAAACCTTATCGGCAAATACTCATTCACCTCCTGCGTTAGAAGGTTTGTTCCTGGTCCGCCTACAAGGATGAGGTTGTTTTTCTCCTCTTTTTCAGCTTTCACATCAACATCAAGCTTTATCGCGAATTCCTCAGGCATTTTGGCAAACTGTCCCAGAAAGAATGTTAAATAGGAAGCATAATGGCCGTCTCTTGCGCTTGTTTTGAATGGTCCGTGAGGTGTGGGGCTGCCCACGACTATCTTTCCTTCGAATGTGCCATCTTCTCTTATGAATTCTTTGAAGAATTTTTGGATTTGCTCGTCCATGCTCAGAAGCGAAAGCCTCTGTATTGTTCTGTATCCTCGTGGAAGCTCTATTCCAAACGCTGGCGAAACCGCCCTGTAGTATTTTGCTATGGCTCCCTTCTTTCCCTCTTCCTTGGCAACCACTATGGCTCCTGCCTTTGCCAGCTTCCTTATATGATAGTAGACTTTCTGCTCGTGGATGCCTAGCTTTTTAGCTATTTCCAATGGGTACATTTCCCTTTCAGAAAGCATGGCCAAAATCTTCCAGCTAAGCCTGTTCAGAATCATCTTTAGCTTTTGCGGGTCCTTAACTATCGTGATTTCTTTAACTTTTTGTTTTTTGTCTTCTTCGTGAAGCAGTAGCTTTTTGTCCATGGCTTTTCATAAGCATAAAGTCTGCAGCCATTTATTAATACTTACTCGATTACAGATTTTAAGTGATTAAATTAACATGATTGCTGAGAAGCGGCAAAATCTTTAATGTGTTTCCACTAACTAGAGATGAGAAAAATATGAAGAGATGGAAAGCGTTTAGAGACAGCTTAAGGGAAAAGGCTACTCCAATAACCTATGAGGTATGGTCGCCGAGAGGCTGCGAAGTTAATCAACACCTTCAAACCTTATCAAATTTCAAGGATAAGCTAGACGCGGTCAGCATACCGGATAACCCATTATCCATTCTGAAAGTTTCATCTATAGCGTACGCCAAAATCGTAATGGATTCTCTAAACATAGACGTTATACCACACGTTAATTGC
>DAOUSM010000176.1 GCA_030627225.1 Candidatus Bathyarchaeota archaeon
AGGGGAAAAGCGAAAAAGATGGAAGATAACGGAGTGCCGTACTATCTGGCTAACCGGGATAAAGAAATAGTTGTTGTTCCAGCTTTAGGTCATCTATACACGGTTGCTGAAGAAAGAAGCGGGAGAAACTATTATCCCGTTTTCAGCTTCAAATGGGTGCCGAGATACGTTGCTGAAAGAGGAGCAAAACAAATTCGCACATGGATTGAAACTATTTCAAAACTGGCAAAAGACGCCGCCATGTTCATTGATGCATGCGACTATGACATTGAGGGAAGCATCATCGGATACTGCATACTGAAATACGCATGCGGCGATAAAGAAGGCATTTCAAAACGCATGAAATATTCAACCCTAACCAAGAAGGAACTAGAAAAATCATATGCTGAACCGCTGCCGCATCTGGATTTCGCACTAATAGAAGCTGGACGCACTCGACATGAGATTGACTGGCTTTACGGCGTAAATCTTTCGCGTGCCTTGACAATAGCAGCAAGGGATTGGAGCGGAAAGTATGCGATACTGAGCACTGGGAGGGTGCAAGGTCCAACCCTAAGATTTCTCGCTGCAAGGGAGAAAGCCATCAGAAGCTTTGTGCCGACGCCCTACTGGGAGATAAAAGCGGAAGTTGAAATAAACGGATCAGTTTTTGAAGCAGAATATGAAAAGGACACAATTGAAACCAAGAGCGAAGCAAACGCCATTCTAAAAGCATGCAAAGAAAAGAAGGGGCAAATTGAGAAGATTAATGTTAAACAATTCCAGCAAATGCCGCCTATACCATTTGATTTAGGTGCTCTGCAAAGCGAAGCCTACGGCTTATTCGGATATACGCCGCGACGCACTTCAGGCATAGCACAACGCCTCTATCTAGAAGCTTTAATCTCCTATCCAAGAACAAGCAGCCAAAAACTTCCGCCAGCAATAAACTATGGGGCAATACTAAAAAATCTAAGCAGAATCCCTGAATACAAGAAACGCACGGCAGAACTTCTCGCAAAACCAGAATTAAAGCCAAGAGAAGGAAAGAAGGAAGACCCAGCGCACCCAGCCATTTACCCGACTGGAAACTTGCCGGAAAGAGTTTTGGATAACTCTGAAAGAAAGCTCTGGGACCTTATAGTTAGAAGGTTTATGGCTGTTTTTGGCGAACCAGCAATAAGGCAGAGTATGAAAGTTCATGTTAATGTCAATGGACATCTGTTCTACTTGAGAGGAAGACGAATCTTAAAGGAAGGTTGGCTTCGCTTCTATGGACCCTACGTGAGATCAGAGGAGGTGCTCTTACCGCAAATAGAGGAAGGTGAAGCAATCAAGGTTAGAAGAATAATCGTAGAGGATAAGTTTACTAAACCGCCGCCACGTTATAATCCTGGCAGTCTTCTCAAAAAAATGGAAGAGAGAGGCATTGGAACAAAAGCGACGAGGGCAGACATTATACAGACACTTTATGACAGGAAGTATGCTCGAGACGAAAGGATTATTGTAACGGATTTAGGGTTTGACGTTCTTGAGGTCCTTGAAAAGTATTGTCCAACTGTTGTTTCGATAAAATTGACAAGGGAACTTGAGGAAAGGATGGATAAGATACAGGCTAACAGTGAAAAAAGGGAAAAGGTATTAGTGGATGCTGTTGAAATCCTCAGGCCAGCTATAGAAAGACTGAAAGAAAAAGAGAAGATGATTGGCGAGCAACTGAGCAACGCGATAAAAAGGGCTAGGTTGGAAGAAAGGACTGTGGGTCCATGCCCGGTTTGCGGCACGGGAAAACTTATGATATTGTACTCGAGAAAAACTGGCAAACGCTTTATCGGCTGCACAAACTATTTTAAAAATCTGTGTAAAACATCATTTCCACTTCCGCAAAGAGGCACTGTGAGACCGCTTGGAAAAAACTGCCGTGGATGTGGTTGGCCAACAGTTCAAGTTCGAATAAAAGGAAAACACCCGTGGAATTTATGCTTTAATCCGGAATGCCCGTTAAAAGAGGAACGGAGGAAAAGAATTGAAATGCGTAGTGTGCAGTAGAGATGCTGGTGAAAAGGGCTACTGCGAGCTGCATCTGAAGGCTTACGAAAATATCGTTAAAAATTATGATGCATGGAAAAAAGCTTTAGAGATTTCTTGGAAAGAGTATTTAAGTGGGGTTGTTAAGAATCCGTTAACAGGAGAATGGGCCAAGGAAGTGGCGGAGTACTTAATTAAAAGCGGGGATAAAGAAAGTGTCGCGTAAAGTTAAGAAAAGAGTTTCATCACTGTCCTATTCCCTAAACAAGTTCTACAGAAAACTTTCAACGTTGAAACCGTCTGCCATCATCCTTTCAGCAATCGCTATAGCCATCACTATTTTTCTTTTTGGAGGAGGCTTGTACAGCATAATAATGAAGCCGCTTCCTTCAGTTTATTATGGTGGTCGCTTCATCTTCCTTTATCCACGGTTGTCGGAACAGTTCATAACTGACAGCATGGTTGCCATGATTCTTTACTCCCTCGGCATAATTGGATTAGTAATAATATATCAGAGCACAAAATACGCATATAAACCAAGACAGGCTTACATGATGTTTCTAGTGGGTGTTGTCCTTCTACTCATTGCATACGTATTTCTTGAAACCGCTATATGGATGAAACTTGGTTAGTAAGTTACCAAGGATTATTTTTTAAACCCAGTTTGTAGGCCGCGAAATTCGTTAACAAATGTATAGGAGGTGTTATAATCAATACGGCTACTACACGCTCCCAAGATAGCGCCGGTA
>DAOUSM010000141.1 GCA_030627225.1 Candidatus Bathyarchaeota archaeon
AGCGATTCTTGTGTTGTTTTGCATCATGCTTTTTTGTTTTGGGGAAAATTGTACTTGGACGATTCTCATATGATTGTTCATTTTACGAACGATGTTGATTTGGCTGTGAATACGGCTTTAAAGCATGGTTTTACTCGTGTGTTTTTTGTTTGGTGGAACCAGCCAATTGGATGGTATGGTGGATGGTATGGTGTCAGTGTGCCAGACTATTTTGTTCCATTAGAGAATTTCTGTAGAATATCGGTTTTTGAATATGTTGTGTGAAAATCATTTTGGGTTCGGAGGGTTGCGTTGCTAGAGATTAAGGTTCATGAGATACGTGGGAAATGTCCTGTTTACAAGGTTGGCGATAAGTTGGTTGTTGATGGTGCTAGGATAGTTTTGGATAGGACTGATGCTGTGTGTGTTCATGCTTTGTCTACGTTGTTGCATTATGTTGTGGCTTTGGATGAGGGTGCTGACCCGGTTAGGTTGGGGTTGACTACGCCTGAGGAGAAGGAGTATGCGTATATGCAGTGTGTGGATCCTGGTGAGCCTTACACGCATGGCGGAACAGTGATTTTCAGGTGTCGAAGGATAGGGAAGGAAAAGCCTTAGCAATGAAGATTTCAATCGTGCTTGGGACTCGGCCTGAGATTATTAAGTTTTCGCCGGTTATTCGTGAGTGTGAACGTTTAGGGTTGGATTATTTTATTCTTCATACTGGGCAGCATTATTCGTATAATATGGATAGGGTTTTCTTTGAGCAGTTGGAGTTGCCTGAGGCTAAGTTTAATCTTGATGTTGGTTCTGGTTCGCATGGGGAGCAGACTGGTAAGATGCTTATTGGAATCGAAGATGTTCTTCGGAGAGAAGTGCCGGATGTTGTTTTGGTCGAAGGAGACACTAATACGGTTCTTGCTGGGGCTTTGGCTGCTGTGAAATTGGGCATTGCTGTTGGGCATGTTGAGGCTGGTTTGAGGAGTTATGATCGTGAGATGCCTGAGGAGATTAACAGAGTGCTGGCGGATCATTGTTCGGATTTGTTGTTTGCTCCTACTGAGAAGTCTAAGGGCATATTGCTTGGTGAGGGAATTTCTGAAGAGAAGGTTTTTGTGACTGGTAACACGGTTGTGGATGCTGTTTGTCAGAATTTGGAGATAGCTAAGAGAAAGGTTAGCGTTTGTGAGGGGTTAGGTGTTGATGATGGCGGTTATTTTTTGGCTACTGTTCATAGGCAGGAGAATGTTGATAATGAAGGGATGTTTAGAGGGATTCTGAAGGGTTTGGAGTTGGTGAGGGAGGAGTTTGGTTTTCCTGTTGTTTATCCGATTCATCCGAGGGCTGAGAAGCAGCTTAAGATATTTAATATTGAGGTGAATGGTGTTAAGATTGTTGAGCCTTTGGATTATTTGAGTTTCTTGCAGCTTGAGAGTAATGCTAGACTCGTCTTAACGGATTCCGGTGGCGTGCAAGAGGAGGCCTGTATTTTGGGTGTTCCATGTGTGACTTTGAGGTATAATACGGAGAGGTCTGAAACTTTGGATGTGGGCGCTAATGTGTTGGCTGGTACGGATCCTTTGGAAATTGTTAAAAAGGTAGGGCTTATGCTGAATAAAAAGAATTGTTGGGAAAACCCGTTTGGAGACGGTAAGGCTGGTGAAAGAATAGTTCAAACATTGAGGGAAAAATTTGGCTAAGTCAATTAAAGTTTTAGTTACGGGTGGGCGTGGCTTTATCAGTTCAAATTTGGTGTCTGGGCTTGAGAGTGGGAATAGAGTGTGGATGTTTGCAGGTTTATTTACGGAAGGATGGAATTACAGCTGAAACTTTTAGAAGTTAGAGCGTATTTAATAAGTCCGAAAACATATTCCGAAATGAGGAGGAAAAGATGGTTACGACGTCTCTGCTAGAGTTGGACATAGGCGAACTCCTTATGAAAGCGGAGAAACTCACAGGCGTAAAGTTTCCTAGGGAAATCATCGAGGTCAGTTTAGAGCCTAAGTTAAACATGCTGTGCATTAGGTTTAAGAAGCCTAGCAAGGCGGAGTTCGGTGAACCCATATACCCGGGAATACACCTGTTCTCGGATAAAGACACTAAGAAAGTTACAGCAGTAGAAATTATTGACTTAGATAAGCTGTGAAACACCGCGTTAGGGCATTTGGATCGACCCGTAAGACATTTAAGACTGCTGATGAGATTTTGAGATCAAGATTTACGCTGCTGAACATTACATAGTGACGAATATTGCTTTGGCTTCCATAGCATTCACACTTATTGGATTCTTTACACTATCAACAGCGATAACACTACATGCAATTTCAAGACTTGCAAGAAAAGCAAACGCGGAATAATTTGACGATGGGTAGCTACAGGTCTGGAAAGTGATCTAAATAGAGAGTTCACAAAGGGTGGGTGTGGTGGAAATTTGAAAATAGTGTGGCGTCCTAAGCGTGGCCTGATCGCAGTGGTGACGTCAGCGAATAATGTGCCCATAAGGTTGACTGAAGAGCGTTGGTTTCATATAATAGAGTATCATAGAGAACCTGAGCCTTTTCAACCCGAAATTCTCTCGGCGATAGCTAATCCTGACAGACTTTATTTTTCGCCACCGAGTCTTGAACCGAATTTTGCCGCCGTGAAAGTTTTTGCTCGACTTGTTGAGTTTGGTTTAGCGAGAAATCTTGTAGTTCATTATAGGGAGGTTTCGCCATCCAATGGATTTATATTAACGGCTCTCGTAATGTCTGATAAGAGACTTAATAGGAGATTTAAGTTGTGGCAGAGATTAAGATGAAAATGGCTATAGATCCGTTCAAGGTTGTTGGAAAAGCTTTGGTTAGTGCTAAGAAACAAAGGGTTCCTAGAAGGGTGGTGTCTGTAGATTACGATGAAGAGGCGGATATACTTTACGTTAAGTTTAGACATGCGAGGATGGTTGACAGTGAGTCCTTGGATGATGAGGGACTTGTGGTTGCTTCTTTGGATGAACGGGGAAAGATTGCAGGGTTAATGATTATGCAAGCGTCAAAGTTCGCCGAAGCATCTTGAGTCCATTTGAATACATGGGTCTTAATGTTTAGGGGAATATAGTTGACTGGTGAAAGAATTTTAGTTACTGGCGGACGGGGTTTTATTGGTTCGAATTTGGTGTGTGAGTTGGAGAGGCGTGGTTATGATGTTTGGGTTTGCGATTTGATGCATTGTGAAGCGGAGAATTATGTTCGTTGTGATGTGGGTAAGTTTAGGCAGGTTGAGCGTTTGTTTGAGGAGCATGGTTTTGATTTTGTTTTTCATGCTGCTGCTGAG
>DAOUSM010000181.1 GCA_030627225.1 Candidatus Bathyarchaeota archaeon
AGTTCCCCTAAACAGTGGAAGGATTTGAAAGCAGCTGAAGCGGTTGCACACGCAACGATGGAAGCTGTTATAAAATTCGGTGAATCCCACGCAACGGCTGTGCTCGGTATAGGCGGGCCCCACTATAACACGAAATTCACTCAGATAGCGTTAGAAAATAACATAGCCTTTGGCCACATAATTCCTAAATACGCTCTTCCAACCATAGATTTGGTGGTTCTTACGCAATGCATAGAAAGGACATTAGAAAGGGTTGAATTTGCAGTTTTAGACTGGAAGGGGATAAAGGGTGAGCATAAATCAAAGCTTGTAGAAATGCTCACAGAAATAGGCATTCCATTCAAGAAAGTTTAACGTCAAAATAGGATTAGTGTTGAATTTGCGAAGGGAAAAGTTAATAGAAATGTTCGGCTTATCTATCGGGCTGATAGCTGACAGTAACGCTTATATCGGATTGAAATGTTGAGTGTGCGGTGAACCATGGGCTTAAGGTCTTTCCTATCCCAGTGTGCAAGAACATTAAAGTTAGCCGTGAAACCGGGAAAAAGTGAGCTTTGGCTATCAATAAAAATATGTTTCCTAGGTATGGGTGCTGTTGGAGTAATCGGATTCATAATTAAGCTGTTGGCTTCTGTTCTGCAACCAGGAGCCGCCGCAGGCTAAAAGGGAAGAGGCATTATGAAGAAAAACGAGGGAAAATCCGTAGCGAAGATTTTTGCTGTAAGAACAACAACAGGTCAAGAGAAAAACGTGGCTAAACTTGTCGCGGCGAAAACCCAAATGAACAGAATACCGATAAAGACAATTCTTGTCCCTGAAACCCTAAGAGGCTACGTCTTTATAGAAGCTGACGGCCCACATTTTGTGGAAAAGGCCATAGCCGGCATAAAGCATGTACGTTCAAGGGTTCCAGGAATCGTGAGCTTTTCAGAAGTTGAAAGGTACACCGTTCGAAAACCAATAATTGAAGAGTTAAGCGAAAACGACATAGTTGAAGTGACTGGTGGTCCGTTTAAGGGTATGCGTGCAAAAATAACACGTATTGACCGGGCCAAAGAAGAGGTTACGCTTGAACTGTTAGAGGCCACGTTCACATTACCCATAACAGTCCATTCCGATTACGTCAAGTTGGTTGAAAAAGCGAAAAGTGAAAGTGGTGAAGCATAGATGGGTGAGAAAAAAGCTGTGGATCTGCTTGTGAGTGGAGGACGCGCAACAGCTGGACCGCCCTTAGGCCCGGCTCTGGGCCCGCTGGGCGTAAATATCTTGGCTATTGTGAACAAGATAAATGAGCTTACGAAAGATTATGCTGGAATGAAGGTTCCAGTGAAGGTCACGGTTGACACGGAAACCAAAGAGTTTGAAGTTAGCATCGGAACACCAACAACATCTGCCCTAATTGTAAGGGAGCTCAAGATTGAGAAAGGTTCAGGAACGCCCAGCACGCAGAAAGTTGGAAACCTTACCATGGAACAAGTCATACGTATAGCAAAGCTTAAACGTCCGGAGCTTTTGGCAAAAAACTTGAAAGCCGCCGCCAAAGAAATACTGGGAAGCTGTGTGAGCATAGGAGTTACAGTTGAAGACAAAGATCCGCTTGAAGTGCTAAAGGAAATAGACGAAGGCAAGCATGACGAGCTATTTAGTAAGAGTGAAGGATAAGCGAATATTTTTATAACCGCGTTTCATTCCTTCATTGCCACGAGGCCCTTTAAAATGCCCCTAGACCAAAAAACAATAATGAACGCAATTAAAGAAGCGAAAGAAAAAGCCAAGAAAAGGAATTTCATTCAATCAGTAGAACTTATTATAAACTTGCAAGACATCGACATGAAATCGCCTGGAGGCAGAATTCAAGAACGTGTAGAACTGCCCTATTCATCATCGGAAAAACCGAACAAAATATGTGTTATCGCTTCCGGAGAACTAGCCTTAAATGCGAAGAGGGCAAAAGCGGACCTTGTCATTGAAAGGGATGACCTTAAAGAGTTGGCTGGTAAAAAGAAGGAAATACGGAAAATAGCTAACGAATATGACTTTTTCATAGCTGAAGCGCCTCTGATGCCCCTTGTGGGTAAAACCTTAGGCACTGCTCTCGGTCCCAGAGGAAAGATGCCTGTGCCTGTTCCACCAAGAGCTGACATAGCAGGTTTGATAGAGAAACATCGCAAAATGGTTTTTATAAGAATGCGTAACCAACCAGTCATACAATGCCGTGTGGGAACCGAAAGCATGAATGAAGAGAAAATAGCTGAAAACGTTCAGGTGATTTTAAGGGTCTTAGAGGGAAAACTAAAAAGAGGAATAAAAAACATCGAATCTGCCTACATAAAAATGTCTATGGGCACGCCTGTGAAGATTACATAAGAGAGGAAAGCAGATGCCATCCCAGCAGGTTTTACAGAAAAAAATCAGCGAAGTTGAAGAAATAACACAATTGATAAAACAATACAAGGTCATTGGAATAGCCAGCCTACAGAAGGTCAGGGCAGCCCAGCTGCAGGAATTCAAGAAAAATCTAGCAGACAAAGTGTACATGCGAGTGATAAAAAACACCTTGATGAAAAGGGCTATTGAAAACTGCAAAGAAAAACCTGAACTGAAAAAGCTGATGGAATATCTAACAGGATCAAACGTTTATCTATTTACAAACCTTAACCCGTTCAAATTAGCGTTGCTTCTGGAAAGGGGTAAAGTTAGGGTAACGGCTAAG
>DAOUSM010000184.1 GCA_030627225.1 Candidatus Bathyarchaeota archaeon
ACGGGCCGCCGCATTAAACCCGAGTTTTACAATATCAACAGCGTGCGCTGCTATTTTCGTAGCTATTACTCCCTCTTTAACATCTTCCAAATTTGGGAGACCTAAATGTTCGGATGGTGTCAAGTAACATAGAAAATCGGCGCCAGCAAGCCCAGCTATTGCTCCTCCGATGGCTCCGACAATGTGGTCATATCCAGGTGCTATTTCAGTTACAACTGGACCAAGCACATAAAACGGTGCGCCTTTGCATATGGATTTTTCAAGCTGAACATTTGCTTCTATGTCGTTTAACGGTAGATGTCCTGGACCTTCAACCATAGCTTGTACGTTTGCAGCTCTTGCCCTCTCTACAAGGTCTCCAATGGTAAGCAATTCTTGAATCTGAGACCAGTCTGTGGAGTCGAAAATGCATCCTGGTCTAAGACCATCTCCAAGGCTTAAGGCAAAATCGTATTCTGCAGCTATTTCCAAGAGATAGTCGTAGTTTGCATATAACGGATTTTCCTTTTTGTGGTGAAGAATCCATGCAGCGAGAAAGGTTCCTCCGCGGCTTACAATTCCCATTAAGCGAGGATGCTTAGCAAGTCGTTTAACGATATGTTGGGTTACTCCACAATGTACCGTCATGAAGTCAACGCCATCCTTCGCATGTTTTTCTATGGTCTTGAAAATGTCATCTTCAGTCATATGCATGATTGACCCTTTTTTCTTAGCAACTTCTATGGCTGTTTGATAAATGGGAACCGTTCCGATGGGTACATTAACAGTCTTTAAAATTGTCCTTCGTATTTTATCCAAATCACCGTTAATGCTTAGGTCCATGATTGTATCTGCACCGTATTTAACCGCGATTTTGGCTTTTTCAATTTCCAAATCAAGGTTGCACAAATCGGGGCTAGTGCCAATGTTAGCGTTAATTTTGGTGTGTAACCCTTTGCCGATTCCTATTGGATGAACGTTTTCGTGTTGCACATTGCGAGTTATAATTATCGTTCCTTCTGCCAATCGCTGACGTATACTCTGAGGTGACTCTTCCTCATTTTTAGCAACTATACGCATTTCTTCTGTTATTCTTCCTTTCTTTGCAGCTTTCATTTGAGTAGCCATTTTAATCTATCACTCCAAAAATCAAGAAAAAGCTAGGTTGCCTTAACTTACGAAGGCCGTTAAATTCTATCCTCACTTGATGCTCACTCCCTACGCCGGTATTACCCGGATCAGGTTCTAAGGGTCGACAGTGTTCAACCGTCCTCTCAGCCGGGTCACAATCCCAGCTCCCCCAAACCTTGAGAGGATAACTGTTATTTAGCTGTATATTTATCTTTCCTAAAGTCAAAGTAGAATTAGGATGTTGCAATACATGAAACAACCGCTGCCTAAGGAACTCAACATTAATGAAATTGAACGTAAGTGGCAGAAGAAATGGGAAGAAATGGGTGTTTACCACTTTGACTGGGGTGACAAGACACGCCCAGCATTCAGTGTTGACACTCCGCCTCCTTACCCCTCGGGCGAATTCCACATGGGGCTAGTCCTCAACTGGACATACTTCGACATAGTAGCCAGATACAAGCGCATGAGAGGCTACAACATTTATTTCCCTCAGGGGTGGGACTGCCATGGCTTGCCTACAGAGGTGGAAGTTGAGAAGCTGCATGGAATTAAGAAAACGGATCTTCCACCTGACAAGTTTCGAAGGCTTTGCGAGGAGCTTGTGAATAAAAATATAGGCGTTATGAAGGAAGCCATTACCAATCTCGGTTGCTCAATTGATTGGACAACAGAGTATAAAACAATGGATCCTAACTATTGGAGACGCACCCAACTCTCTTTTCTTATTCTTTATAAGAAAGGGTTCATTTATCGTGGAACGCATCCTGTAAACTGGTGTCCAAGATGTGAAACCGCCATAGCTGACGCTGAAGTGGAATACGAAACGAGAACTGCACAACTATGTTATATTAAGTTTAAACTTGAAGACGGCGGCTTCCTAACAGTAGCCACAACAAGACCGGAACTAATTCCAGCATGCGTAACCGTGGCTGTAAATCCCCATGATGAACGTTACAAACAATATGTGGAAAAGAAGATTCATGTACCAACCACAAACAGAACGGTTGAAGTTATAACTGATGACCTTGTGGATCCAGAATTCGGAACAGGCGTCGTGATGATATGCACGTACGGAGACAAAGCAGACGTAAAAAGCGTAACGAAACACAACCTACCAGTCATAACGTGTATCGATGAAAAGGGTAGAATGACCCAAAACGCTGGAAAATACGCTGGAATGACAACGCAAGAAGCGAAAAAAGCCATAATTGAAGACTTGAAAAACGAAGGGTTACTGGAAAAAACTGAAGAAATCAATCAAGAAGTAAGCGTCTGCTGGAGATGCAAAACCCCAATAGAAATCCTTGAAAGAGAACAATGGTTTATGAAGACACGCATCCTCACTAGCCAAGTGGAAAAGAACGCTTTAGAAATTAAATGGTACCCCGACTACATGAAATACCGCCTAATAGACTGGGCGAAATCGCTTGACTGGGACTGGGTAATATCACGACAAAGAGTATTCGCAACACCAATACCAATATGGTACTGCAAAAAATGCAACGAAATAATTCTCGCCGA
>DAOUSM010000165.1 GCA_030627225.1 Candidatus Bathyarchaeota archaeon
CATCTTCTCCATAGTAATCGGAATCTTAATCGGCATAGCCTCAGTTCTTGTTATACTTGTCATTCATAGATCTGCGAGAGGGTTTTTTGAAGAAACCGAAGAACAGGTTGAAGAATTTGGAGAAGATTAAAATCGCAATTATTGGTGGAACAGGCTTCGAAAAGTTATTTAGGAAGGTTAAACGGCTACGCTTGGGGACACCCTACGGAATACCTCCACCAATCTCTATTGGAAAAATAAAGAGAAAAAACGTAGCTTTTCTCCCAAGACACGGCCCAAACCATTCTGTTCCTCCACACAGGATAAACTACAAGGCAAACATCTACGCGTTGTATACAATGGGTGTAGAGAGAATCTTAGCCACAAACGCAGTAGGTGCAATAAACCGCGATTTCAAACCAGGAGACATCGTTGTCCCTCATGATTTTGTTGATTTCACAAAACTTCGCTCAACAACTTTTTATGAGGACGCTCCGGTAACACACATTGATGTTTCTCAGCCTTATTGTCCAGAAGTTCGCAAACTGTTGATTGAAACAGCGAAAAAACTTGGTCTTCATGTGTGGGATAAAGCTGTGCTTGTTTGCACTGAGGGACCCCGATACGAAACTCCAGCTGAAATCGAAATGTTTAGACGTTTAAGCTGCGACATCGTTGGGATGACTGGCATCCAGGAAGCCGTACTTGCAAGAGAACTTGAAATGTGCTACGCAACTATTTGTTACGTTTCCAATATGGCCGCCGGCATTCACGAAAGATTAACAGTCCTCGAAGTTTCCAAGGTTTCTAAGCGTGTTTTGCCTAAAATAGAGCAAGTTTTAATTGAGACCGTTAAGGCTTTACCCCTTAAACGTAAGGACAATTGCCCATGTGCAAGCACGCTTAAAGATGCGAGGTTCAAATAATGCTTAAAACGTTCCTTTCGGTTATCGGAGCATACAAGCTTTACGAGAAATGGTTGTGGCATCAAATTAAGAACGGTGTGAAACCAGAGCACATGGCAATTATTTTAGATGGAAATCGTAGATGGGCTTCTAAAAAAGCTCTTGACCCATGGTTTGGCCACGAAAAGGGTGCTGAAAAGGTTGAGCAACTTCTTGATTGGTGCTTAAAACTTGGTGTTAAATCCATAACTCTTTATGCCTTTTCTACGGAGAACTTCCGCCGTCCAAGGAATGAGGTCGAAGAGATTATGCGCATCACAAAAGAAGAGTTTCAGAAAATTCTAACGGATGAACGCATACACAAGAACAAGGTCCGCGTTAAGGTCATTGGCAGAGTAAGCCTATTGCCTAAAACTTTGCAGCAACTGATAATGAATGTGGAAAAGGTCACACAAGACTATGATGAACATTTCTTAAACATTGCATTTGCCTACGGTGGAAGAGCGGAGATCGTGGATGCTGCGAGAAAGATCGCAGAAAAAGTAAATGAAGGAGTGTTAAGTCCCGAAAAAATTGATGAACAGGTATTTGAAAGGTATTTGTATACGTCTTACATGCCTAAACAAGATCCAGACTTGATCATTAGAACTTCTGGAGAAGAGCGGTTAAGCGGCTTCTTGCTGTGGCAGTCCGCTTATAGCGAACTCTGTTTCTTAGACGTTTACTGGCCTGAGTTTAGGCTTATTGATTTGTTGAGGGCTGTTAGAACTTTTCAGAAGCGTAAGAGGCGCTTTGGCAGATAAGCAGAGATTAAGCTCTTTTCTTGGCGCTTATAATTGAGATTACGTCTCTGTCTTTAAGTATATGGTCTTCTCCAACCCTTTTCTTTTCTCTCGCCTCAACTGCGTAGATGAAGCTTTCTCCGAGTTCCGTGTGAATCATATAGGCGAGTTGACGTGCCGTTGTTCCATAAGGCACAAGATAGGCGTCTGGCAGAACCCTTCCATTATGGTCTGCCAGATGCTCTAAATCTTCAACAGGATAAACTGTTATCATGCTTAAGAGTTTGAAGAAAGCTGTGTTTATTGCTTCTTGAACACCTGTTGAACCAAGTTTGAGCAGGATTTTCTCTTTTATGGTTTCTAATGCCCTAATTTGGTTTTCGTTTAGTTGTTCTGGCTTGTTTATTTTGAAGTTGCAGTCTCCAGGCCTATAATCTATTAGTTGTTTTTCTGTTGCTCTTCTTAAGGCGAGTTCAGCTTCGGCGCAGCAAGGCACCACGAGATAATTCAATTCCTTCAGTCTTCCCAAGTTTTCTTCACTCGTAGATATGTCTATCTTATTCGCTACTATCAACATTGGTTTGGCAATTTGCCTCACTGCATCTACAAATTTTAAGAAGTCTTCTTCACTCCACCTTGTAGGTTTATCAGCGTTTAACCCCGTCCTTCTTATCGCTTCGAATATGTGACTCCTCTTTATTGTTAAGCCGCTTAATCTTTCCTCTAACATTGAGAAAAGGTCTTTTGATTCAGCTTCCGCGGTTCTAGCGATTTTAGGCCAGTCTCGTTTCAGTATGTTCGCCATCCACATGGTTATCTCATGTTCCAAAAATCGCACATCCTCTAAGGGGTCATGTTCCCCAGGTTTGCATATTCTTCCTTCAGAGTCTGTTCCTCCAGAAGCATCAACAATGTGGATTAGGGCGTCTGCTTTTCTGATTTCGTCTAGAAATTGGTTGCCTAAACCTCCTCACTGCCATGCACCTGGCACAAGCCCTGCGCAGTCAATTAATTCCACAGGAATAAGTCTTATGCCATCTAGACATATGGAGTTGACTGGAGTATCCTTAACGTTGAATTCTTTGCAGACACACGGTGTCCGAACATATCCAACTCCTCTGTTCGGCTTTATTGTTGTGAAGGGGTAGCTTGCAATTTCAGCCGGTGCTAAGGTTGCCGCACTAAAAAAGGTTGATTTGCCAGTGTTAGGCTTCCCAACAATCCCAACCATCAAGGCACTTTTCTCCTCTAATAGATTAAGCATACCA
>DAOUSM010000025.1 GCA_030627225.1 Candidatus Bathyarchaeota archaeon
AGGTGCCCACAGCAGTAATCCAGCAAGCGGGGAATTCTCCGTTGTTGCAACCCCAGCTTGGAGAATAGAGAAGGGTGGAATTGCTTATGCCACAAGAGGAGTGATGCTAGCTGGCAACATTTTCCAAGTGCTAACAAACATTTCTGCGCTAGCTAACAATGAGAGAAAAATTGGGCAGCTGATTGCACCATGGGTCCTTGTGGAAAACATTAAAGTTATAGGAAAATAAATAATCCAGTCTCTCATAGCTGCATGAAGAGGCGACAAATTGACGAGTAAATTTAGGCAGGACCTGTTTAAGTTCAACATCCTCCGCAGGATAGTTCAGTTTTTGTCCTTCATACTTTTCAGTGCAATAGTCTTCAATCTAAGTGAACCCCCTTTACTTCCAATTCTCTGGACTGTTGGAACCCCACAATACATCGTAATCGACGCCTTTACGGCTTTACAAGTCACGTTTTACTATCCTGCGTTTCCATGGCTTGCAATAGCCTCATTTCTAATCATAGGAATATTGCTTGGTAAGTCCTTATGCGGTTGGATTTGCCCCTTCGGCTTTATTCAAGATTTAATAGATTTCGTTAAGCGCAAAAAGATGGAAGTCTCGCCGAGAACTCATGAAAGCATGATTTACGTAAAATACGTTATCCTAAGCATCACTTTGTTTATCAGCGTAACCTTCTCTGCTGCAAAGCTTATGGGAGCTAGTGGAAGCTACGAAAAAGCTTTAGGCATTTTCGCAAAGGCGCCTTTCACCACATTAAGTCCAGCAGAGACCTTATTTTCAACCCTGCCGCAGATGCTTTCAAATTTTGATTCTGAAATATTGTCAAACCCACTTTTCTGGGCTCAACTCTTCATTATGGTTGGCGTTCTCGTTTTTGCGGCTTACGTTCCACGGGGCTGGTGTAAATACTTCTGTCCACATGGAGCGATTATGGCTATCTTAAACAGGTTTAGTTTTCTCGGTTTGCGTAGGGACTTGGTGAAATGTGCCAAGGGCGAATGTCGCCTCTGTATTGAAGCTTGCCCGATGAATGTCTACATCTTAGATTTGCCTTGGGAGAAATTCAGCGACCCAGAATGCATTTACTGTCTCAAATGCGTTGATTCTTGCACGAATAAAGCTATTAAGCTCAAGTATCCATAGTGATTCTTACCCTGTTTTTAAGCCCAAAAACTTTTCGAGTACTCGTTTAATACTGCTTCGTAAACAGATTTTGTTTGCAGACTTATTTTATTCCAGTTATAATTTTCTTGTACTTTTTTGTATGCATTGCTTTTAAGCCGATTTGCATAGTTTTCGTCAAGCAATACCTTTGTTATTCCCCACGCAAGAGAATCCGGATTGTTCGGATAAACCTTGACGCCGGTTACGTCGTGCTCCACTATTTCTGATAGACCTCCCGTATCAGAGACTACAATTGGACTTTTTGCGGCCATTGCTTCAAGGGCAACTATTCCGAATGGTTCAAAGAGCGATGGCACAACACAAACGTCTGCACATCTCTGCAAGTTTCTTAAGGTTTCGTCGTCCACAAATCCGGTGAATATAACTTTATGTGCTAAGCCCATGCCCTTAACGAGGTTTGAAAGTGGTTCTTTCATGTAGCCGTTTCCAACAACCACAAATTTTGCATTAACTTTTTCCGAAACTTTTGGAACAGCGTTGATGAGCACGTGGATACCTTTCTCGTAGACTAGTCTTCCAACAAATAACACGATTTTCTCTTCTGGCAGTGCAAATCTTCTTCTGAACAGGCTTAAATCAGCGTTTTTCACGTATTCTTGAGCGTTTACACCATTTGGAACCATGACTAGTTTATCCTTAGGAAGCCCGAAAGCCCATTGAACATGGGAAACCATGTAATTGCTGCAGCAGATTACTTTCCATGCTTCATAGGTGAGCCATGCCTCTGTTTCGTGAATCATCCTTTCATAATCTGAATGTATTCCGTTTCGCCGTCCAACTTCGGTTGAGTGAATTGTAGCTAAGAGTGGTTTCCTAAAAACGTGTTTTAGGCCTATTCCCGCATTTGAAACAAGCCAGTCATGAACATGAAAAATATCAACTTTCCCGCCTAAACGGTTAACGAGCGCGGCGGCTTCCTTCTGCATGTTCATATTCATCAAGTAAACCCAAGTTGCAAAGTTAGGGGCAGGATTTTTGTAAGAATCTATCCGAAAAACTTCAACTCCATCAACTACTTCATGTTGAGGAGCCCCTGGAAAATCGCATGTAACCACATAAACTTTCACATCGTTTTTTGCCAGACTTCTCGATAAATGATAGACATGCGGGGATATTCCACCAATAATCCTCGGCGGAAACTCCCATGTAAGCATCATAACAGTTAATTCTTGAGCCATTCGGAAATTTCGCCTCCCATAACGCTCTTGTAGTTTTCTAAAATGTCTTTCATCCACGTCGTAGATTTTGGCATAATCACCTTTATCTTGGCTACTGGAACCTTGTATATCTTAACTACTTCATCCCGCATCCATTCAGATTTTACAACTACTTTCGCTGCTTCATACATGCCCAGCCATTCTATGCTTTTTATAGCCATGTTGAAAGGTGAGTTTGCACCATGTGAGCGATGTTCTTCTAGGCTTTCAACCGAATAAATAAAGGGTAGGCTAATCGCTTTCTTTAAGGTGACTGCTGCTGGTATGAAATGCCAATCGTGTGCATCTATTAGGTCTATTTTTTTATTTGTGTTGTAATAGATGTTGGTTGCTGCTCTTTCAACTTCTTGGTTTAAGGTGAGAACCCATGTCAGGACTCCAATGTGCGTTCGAACAGGGTTTGTAACTCTACAGGTTTTGACGCCTTCTGGTTCTTCGTATTGTCCTGTTAAGTAATCATGATAAGTAACCACATAGGTTTCCACATTGTTTTTAACAAGTTGTACAGTAAGCTTCTTCACATAGTCTGCAAGTTGCCCAACAATTCTCGGCGGAAATTCCCAAGAGAAAATTATGACTCGCATGTTCCCCACTAGGTAAAGAGTGCACAGACTTTTATTATTCCACTTCCAGTCAAATAGTACCGTTTTTTACCATCATTATCCGTGAAACTTTCCACGTAGCCCTCCAGACCATAATTGTCGAGAACCCTTTCCACCTCGGTTAGGTCAAGCTGCAAAACTTGTGCAAGCTCTTCGCTTCTTCTGGCTAAGTCTGGAGCTGTTGCACATAGATTATGCAGGGTTTGTAAAATTTTTTCTGAAATTGGGAGTCCTTCCCTCAAAGTTTTCACCTTGAAACCTTTACATAGTTTAGATAAGTTTTCTTATAAAGGCAGTGCAAGCATTTAAAAGTACTTGAATGCAGCTTGTGTTTGTCGACTCAGTTTGTTAAATCTTTCCTCGGCAACTTTAACTATTAATTTTCTTAGCCTCTCTCCTTTTAACTTTGAGAGTCTCACTTTCTTCAATCGTTTTGCGAGCACATCGTCGCGGAGTGAAATTTCTGCCCATTTTTCAAAGTCCCCGCGGCTGTTGTGAAATTTTATGGATTCTACGGTAACCCTTTGCAGAGCTTTTATGAATCCCTTTAGGCTCCATGCCATTACTCCTGCATAATGTTTTTCTCCCATGCCGGTATAGAACAAGAATGGTTCGTTTGCAGTAATGGCTGCAAGTCTTACCCTATTTTCGAAATCCAGTATTGCTGATTGGGCTGTCACATAGGCGTCTACTGGAGAGCCGAACGGACTGAAGTAGGAATGAACCTCGCCTGGTCCCCCACCTGAGGTGAACATGTAATAGAGGTGGTCGCTTGTTTGGAAACATCTCCATATTCTCAGAAAATCTTTATCTTCTGTTTCCTTAACAAGCGGTTCAAGCTTTCTCACAGATGTGTAATAAGCCCACTGCATAGTGTTTCCAAGCCAGCAACTTGCATCTCTTTCCAAATCAGCCCAGGAAACGGTTCCGCCAAGTTCAGGAACATCAATCTCTCCAACTGGAGCATACTTTTCTATAACCTCAGAGGGTGTAGCCATATGCAGATTCCACCATTTCAAAATCTCTCGTGGCATATGTTTCAGAAACTCATGTATGCCTGTTTCAGGCCAGTGATGCTCGCCGAAAGTTTCGTAGTCTGGAAAGATGTGTATGCATTGGCCGGGTGTTGCTGCCAGCCAACTCGCATATTTGTCTGCTGTTAGCGGCCATTCAGTCCACCATCTCGCTGAAAATCTGAATCCTATGTCATCCGTCAACTTGTAATTTCGCAACAATACTTTGATTTTTTTACAGCCCTTCGGCGTGTAAAGATAGTTTGGTGATTTTCCATGCAGTATTCTTTCTGCGCCTTCTGTGAAAATTCCTTTATAGCCCAGTTTTTCGATGGTTTTTGCTATGGCATTGTTGTAGAGCAATTCAGTGTTCTCGAAAACCTTCGGCGTATAGCCCAGTAAATCCTTCATTACTTGTTGATGCATTTTTACCTGCTCGATGAATTCTCCTCTTTCAGGGTAGAGGCTTGCCAGCGAATGATAATAGGTTTGGCTTAGAAATTCCACACAACCAGTTTCAGCAAGTTGCTTAAAGGATTCCAGAAGGTCCTTATTAAACATCTCACATTGTTCGAGGAAAATTCCAGAAAGGCTGAAGGAAACTTTAACTTGTTTTTTCTCCCTCTTATATTTGTCAATCAGCTCAAGCAATATTTGGTTTGATGGAAAATAACACTTTTTACATGTCCTATCAAAAACTTCTCTGCTTACTGCCTGATCGAAATAGTAGTTGAAGAGTTCTTCTTTCTTTATCCTTTGAAAAAGTCTATTTTCCCAAAAGAAATTCCGTTTTAACCTATGTGGTTGGTGAACCTCAAATACGAATACTATGTTTGTCAAAGCATTAGCCTCTATTACTTTTATCAACTCACGCGTTTATTTCTAATTTGCTATGCGGGATGTAGCAACCACGAAAGTTTATGTTAGATTCTGATGCTGAATTCATAATTTATTTATTCTCTACCGCCGCTTCTTTCTTAACAACAAAGGTGAATAAGCGTGTCAATAGAAAAAATTGGTGTTGAAAGTAAAAAGGAATTGGAGCAGATGATAACAAAGGAAATGGACCGCATCGAAAAAGGTCTAACCATGATTTGCAGTCATGTTCCAGTAGATGACAAGACAACATTAGATATTTTGTGCCATGATAGTGATGGGCAACTTGTCGTTCTGCAGTTGAACGTAGATGAAGACGACAACATGCTGTTAGAAGGAATACGAAGCCTAGAGTATGTTGACAGGTTTAAGTCATTCTTGAAAGCAACCTACGACAAACATAAAATCAACGAAAAGAAGAAGCCACGGTTGATTCTAATTGCACCAAGCTTCTCAGAAACCTTATGCCACGCAGTTGAGTATATGCAGGGGATACAGATTGACTTGTACGGGTGGGAACATCTAAAGCCTCCTCCATGGAAAACCATTTCTGCTTGGAAAGCTTCTGAAAAGCCAAAAGAAAAAAAGGAAACAAAACCAGCTGAGAAAAAGCGTGAAGCAAAACCTGAAAAGAAAAAAGAACAAGTATCTGAAAAGAAGGAGGAACCTAAACCCGAACCGCCAAAAGAAGAGATTCCAAAGTTTCCACCGCCAGCAGAAAAGCCAAAAGAAGAAGAGGAAGAAAAGTTCAAACCAGAGAAGGAAGAACCACCGAAAAGAAAGCTAAGGTTATTCTAAAACCGACACATACTGCTCTTTACCTATTTTTGGAACAATAACTACACATTCCGCTATAAAACACTCTATTGGTAGCGTGTTTACTTGAGGATTGGCTTTTTTGTTTGGGAGCATACATCCACACTTGTTGGTGTTAAAAGTCATTTTCATATTTTAATATTTACGTTTCTCGGGATTTGATGTTTTTCATATTTTTCAGTTTGCTGGATTTATAACTTTCTGACCATGTGGAAAAAGTTGGAAGTTTATAAAAATTAGTTTAGTTATAAAGTGGGAGTTAGAAACTCTAGCGTGGGCTAATTGGATTTAGTTGGGGTTATGGTATGATAAGCCTCCGGGATATAGAAGATGCAAGGGAAACAATAAGAAATCTGGTTAAGAGAACCCCATTGGTGCGTTCGCAATTCTTAAGCAATTTCTGTGATGGGGAGGTGTATCTGAAACTTGAAAACTTGCAGATAACGAACTCCTTCAAGATAAGAGGAGCCCTTAACAAGATGTTGCATTTGAGCGCTGAAGAAATGAGGCGGGGGGTTGTTACGGCTTCTGCGGGAAATCACGCCTTGGCAGTTGCTATTGGCGCGGAGAAGCTGAACTTATCTGCAAAGATAGTAGTTCCTAGGAATACGCCGAAGGTTAAAATTGATGAGATTAGAAAACATAATGTGGAACTTATTCTGCACGGAGATATTTATGATGAAGCTGAGCAGAAGGCGATAGATTTAGCAAGGGAAGATGGGTTGACCTATATTTCGCCTTATAACGACAGATTGGTTGTAGCGGGACAGGGAACGATTGGGCTGGAGATTCTTGAAGATCTTCCGACTGTTGATATCGTGATAGTGCCTGTTGGTGGTGGAGGCTTGATTTCAGGAATCAGTCTTGCCTTAAAGAGCATTGAATCAAGCGTAAAGATTATGGGAGTGCAGTCTGAGGCTTCACCGGTCATGCATGAATATTTGAAGGCTGGTAAAATTGTTGATGTGGAGATGAGAGAATCTATTGCGGATGGCTTGTTTGGTGGTATTGAAAAGGGTTCTATAACGTTCGGGATTGTTCAAGAATATGTTGATGATTTCTTATTGGTTAAGGAGGAGACGATAAGGAAAGCGATATTTTTGCTCTGGGATAAGGAAAGACAGGTTGCTGAGGGAGCGGGAGCCGTTTCCATTGCTCCGATAATAGAGAACAAAGGTTTATTCGTGGGGAAAGAAGTTGTTGCTGTGATAAGTGGGGGAAACATCGAAGACAAACTTTTCCGAAACATACTAGCCTCAGAAACTACTGAGGCATTAATCTAGCGCGCGCACTAAGAGATGCATACCCGCAGGGTCTAAACACACACAAACACACAGACTGATATCAAGTCATTTCCAAATCGCCCGAAACCCGAATTCAATAAGTGGGTTGGCTTCCTTCACCTTCTTTTTCCATTTCCATACCTGTCAGGGCTCTGTTGACTTGGAGTCAACAAATCTTCGGTAGATTTCAGCTAACCCTCTAACTTTTGACCGAATCCCGCCATACCGCACTGCGGTAAAAATTTAGGGTTGTCCTAAAAAAGAATAGCTATCACATGTTCCACTTCTACACAATCCCACTGTAGCGGGATTTATATTCTTAGTATATCTCTGGCTTTCTACCAACTTTGGTATCGATATCAACTCAACTTTTCGGACGTCCGAAAACATGTTATGTTCTTATTATGTTTTGTCCGATATCGCGCGCTAAAAGCTGAAATATCTTAGTCTAAAGTTGAACTCCACGAGGGCACAACTGACATTCAGAAGCTGACGATCATGAGACACCCTCCTAAAAAAATGTGACCATGAGAAGCTTGTGCACGCATAAAAATATAAATACGACCTATGTGAACGCTAGGTTTTAGGGAGATTTTTTGCGAGTAGAATGGATACCGATTACAGAAGCACTTGTGCTATTCTTTTTAGCAATGGGCTTGCCCATAGTTATTTTCAAATTGTTGGAAATGCGCCATGATTATATGTTACTTTTTCAAAGTAGACCTTGGATCAAAAATTGGGCATTTCATTTGATGATCTTTGCTATATCTATGTTAGAAATATGGTGGCTCTCACGAGGCAAACTAGAGAAATATGGACTGAGCTTGGGTAAAGTAAACTTGGGGTGGTTAGGATTAAGTTTGGCAACTGCAATAGGGCTGTTTTTGGTAATTTACCTTCCGCGGATAGTAACAAGAACGCCTATGAAAATAGATTACCCTTTGATCCCCGCAAATGCATTAGGGATGATGTCATGCGAGTGGCTTTTCGTAGGCCTAGCAGAGGAACTTGTCGAAAGAGGGGTCGTACAGACGTATTTGATGGAAAACTTGGATGGATTCATTAGAGTGGTGAGATGGGATTTTCACGTTGGAACCATCCTCACCGTGGTTTTGCTCGGGGTCACGCACCTATTATTGATGATGCTTCTAGGGGGAAAATTTAGAGGTGTGCTGCTGGAAAGCCTCTACATCATGATATTCGCTTTTTTCATTGGTTACGTTTATCAGCAAACGAATAGCCTCATAGGTCCCATCTTAGCCCACAACATACTTAGAGGGTTAGGAATCACTCTCCTGTATATCCTTCATCAGTGAACAAAGCACGCGCAAATAGCGACTTAGTCTTTTGGTGCCTCAGCTCTTTTGATTGCCGCCTTTGCTAGGGCTTCTCCAAGCTTCTTGCAAGCCGTCAAGTCCTTTTCGTTTGGCTCTCCCTGAGAGACTACGCCTTCAGCTACCTTCTGAAGTTTGAAGGATGAAATCATGTTTTCTAGGCTCAGTAGGGCGGAGTTGCTGGAGCCGCCTCCGGAAGTGAAGGCTACTGCTGGTTTGCCAGTAACCCTTTCTCTGATCGTTAAAGCCTTGTCGAAGAAGTCTTTCATGAGTCCAGCCATGTAGCTGAAGTAGTTTGGAGACCCGAAGGCCACTGCGTCACACGAGATGAAGTCGTTAACCGTTGCATAGTCAACGCGCTTGACCGAAACAGAAACGTCCTCCACGGTGCGTGCGCCTTCTGCAACAGAGTTCGCCAGAGTTTCGGTTCTTCCAGTCCTAGAGTAATACAATACTAACACTTCAACCAAACTGGATACCTTCGTTCATTGGTTCG
>DAOUSM010000142.1 GCA_030627225.1 Candidatus Bathyarchaeota archaeon
CCCGTTGTTGAGCGAAAGGATGGAAAATATGCTTACTATTTCATGGGCAAAAATCACATAATAGATTCAAACCAATTAGAGAAGGCGTTTAAAGACATTAGAGGAATAGGATATTATCCATACTTAACCAATGAAAAAGAATATGAAGAAATGACGAAAAGCACTAAAAAAGTGGATGAGGTGTTCCATGAAGTCATGATATCAACGCTCAAAAACTGGTTTGACCTTATCTCACAAAAAGTTCCAAGCGAAACAAGAGTGATTGTTTGTCCTGGAAATGACGACAGATTCCCAGTCGACGATGTAGTCAACAGCCACAAAGATGTAATCAACGGAGAAGGCAAAGTAATAGAAATCGATGACTCCCATGAAATGGTGAGCTGCGGCTGGGTAAACCCGAGTCCTTGGAAAACAACGCGGGAAGAGGAAGATGACAAGCTTGAGGAAAGACTGGAAAAATACGTTTCCCAACTAAAAAATGTGGAATCGGCAATATTTAACTTCCATGCTCCGCCATACCAAACAAAACTTGATGAAGCACCACTTCTCGATGAGGACTTGAACCCCATTATTCAGGGCGGAAGCGTCGTGATGGTTCCAGTCGGTTCAAAAGCCGTTAGAAAAATGATTGAGAAATATCAGCCTTTCCTAGGGCTTCACGGACACATACACGAAGCAGCAGGCTCAATGAAGATTGGCAGAACATACTGCGTCAACCCTGGAAGCGAATACGCTGAAGGAATCTTAAGGGCGTTCTTAATAGAGTTCAGAGGCAACGAACTCATTAGGCTTCAAAGAATAGAGGGCTGAGAATAGAAAATGGCTTGGCTTTTAGAAAAGGAAATTAAAAGAGAACTGCCAAGAGAATGGAAGGGGATAGTTCCAACAGAAGTGTTTCTCCGTGAATCCCAAGAAATCGTTGAAAAAGCCAAAGAAGAAGGTATAATCCTAAGGATTTTAGGTGGACTAAGCATAGCAATACACTGCCAAGAACATAAAGAGTTTGCGAAAAAGTTGGGCAGAATAGGAACAGGCGTTGTTAAGGGTCAAGAATACAGCGACATAGATTATGTCTCATACCGCAAGCAAAGAGAAAAAATTAAGGAACTATTCGATAAGATCGGCTACGTAAAAAGAAGGGCAACACTTTCAACAGCGGCATCTGAAAGGCAGATATATTATCATCCAAAAGGCTGGTTCTACGTTGACATCTTCTTCGACAAGCTGTTAGTTGCAAACCACCCAATTGATTTCAAAGGAAGACTCGAACTTGACTATCCCACAATAACCATAACGGATATGCTGCTTGAAAAAATACAGATATGGGAAGCCTTCAGCGCAAAAGACCTAAAAGACTGCCTGCTTTTATTAAAGACTCACGACATCAAAGAGAAAGGCGAAAAGGAAAGCATAGATGCCTCGTACATAGCGAAACTACTGGCGCAAGACTGGGGATTCTGGTACACAGCCACAACCAACCTCAAAAACCTCAAAAAATTCACATCCGAAATAGACAAACTGGGTCCAGAAGTCGAAATAGACCCCAAACTAATCAAAAAAAAGGATAGAAAAGAGATAACGTCAAAAATAGAGGCTCTTCTAGAGAGAATAGACAAGGAACCGAAACCCTTCGGATGGAAAATGCGGGCCAAAGTCGGCACGAAAAAAAGATGGTACAACCCTGTTGAACGTCCCGAAACTGTGGGCGGATTCGGGATATGGGAAGCCATACTCAAAGAAGAAAGTTAAGCAATGCGAAAAGAGTCTTTTAAAGGTTAAATTATTTCCTCTTAGTCAAGAATTTATCTTTCATACTCTAACATATTATCTGAGGCCTTAATTTGCCAGTTAGCAATAGGATTAACAAGTTTTGGTCTACGTTGAAGAGTTTTCTTTTCGGAGCAACAACGTATGATATGGTCAAAAGTTTAGAAGAAAGGAAAGTGCTTGAGGAATATTTATTGATGTTGGTCACGCTGGGAGACATGCTCGGGTATCCAACATCTTCTTATTATAGGCTTAGGTTGCTCCCTTTTTGGGTACGCACGCTCGAAACTTGGATGCATTTTATGCTTAGTGAGAAGGATATAACTGAGAAGTTGAAGTAAACTTTATCTTAGCAAACCCTTTTTATAACAGTTGTTGAGGTGAAAACTTGTGAGCGAAGAAAAGAAAAAGGAGTCTGAAGCGAAAAGAGCTGTTAAAGACCTTGTTTACGGCATGGCCATGCATGACATGGTCAGGTACGCGTTGAAGACAAGAATGTATCTTGAACATCTGTTTATGCTAATTACTCTCGGCGACATGCTTGGCATACCATTGCTTCCGCCTTATTACTCGTTGAAGCTGCTTCCATACGCAGTCCCAAACATAAAGTCTTGGCAGAGAAGACTATTTAGAGAAAGAGATTTCACAGATTCGCTCTATTAAAGCTTCAAAAGTAAGGGAAGGAATTGAAATGGCTGAAACTATGAAGGAGTTTTTCGAGAGAAGACCTGAACTTAACTGTATCATTTTTGCTGGTAAGGGGGGACTTGGCAAAACAACCTTTAGTGCAGCCACTTCCCACTGGCTCGCTGAACAGGGTAAACGCGCCTTATGCTTCAGCACAGACCCTCAAGCATCGCTTAGCGACATATTTGAACGCGACATATATGGCAGGGGAATACAATCTTTTGCTCAAAACTTGCACGTGCTTGAAATAGACTCTGACAGGAGAGTTAAGGAGTATCAAGAGAGTGTCAGAAAGAAGATACTGGACATGTACAACTTGAAGGAGCTGCCTAAAGAAATTGATGAGTATATTAAGGCTGCTGCTTCTGAGCCAGCCATGCATGAGTCTGCAACCTATGACGCTATGGCTGAGTTAATGGCAAAAAAGGATTATGACTACTATATTTTTGACATGCCTCCTTTCGGTCACGGCATCCGCATGGTTAGTATGGCGCTCATATTAGACGCTTGGATAGACAAAATCACCGAGGCTAGGATGAAGGCTCGAGAATACGATGAAGCTATGGCCACACTTAAAGGGAGAACCGAGGCTGAAAGGGAAGACGTTATACTTGATGAGTTGACTGAGATAAGGGAGAAGCTTGACTTCTTCAGCAGTGTCTTAACAGACTCTAAGAGAACAGCGTTCTTTATGGTTTTAATCCCTGAGAAGATGGCGATCTTAGACACTGAGAGGGCGCTTAAAATGTTTGATGCTATGAAGCTGAATCTGAGCGGAATCATCGTGAATATGGTTTATCCGCCTGAGCTTCTTAAAA
>DAOUSM010000083.1 GCA_030627225.1 Candidatus Bathyarchaeota archaeon
TCTCCGCCAGCGTGCCTAAAGCCCTCTCAACATCGCTTCTGTTCATTTTTAATTTCCTCCACGCTTACAGAAAAACCCTGCAAAGACGCCAGCATATCGATGAAACTGTCAAAACATTCCTTACTCAGAAAACGCAGAGCACTAGTTGCACCCTTTAAATGCACAACATAAACCTTCAATCAGAAACCTCCTCAAACATCCAACCAGAAACAGAAAAAAGGGGAGGTGCGGGAGACGTCTCCATACCAAGACATTGAAAGATTAATGCTTTACCGAAACAAACATGTAAATGGCTTAGACTGAAGGTTCTTTCGGCATGGGAGCAGTAATTGCTGTTGTAAACAAAAAAGGCGGAAGCGCAACAGAAACAGCAGTTGCCATGCTAAAAATATTAGAGCACAGCGGCGTTGAAGCCCTTGGAATAGCGTCACCGACAGCTGTGAAAATAGAAAAAACCGTCAAATCATTGCAAAAAGAAGACATAAACTCACCCATAGTAATCGGTCATGTCCTCTCAAAAATCCTCATGTCAGACAAACCGCAACCAATAAAATTGGAAGACGCAACACTAGTTTTCGAGGGACGAATTTATCCACCTAACACAGAGTTTTCCGATGCAGAATTTGCCGCCGAAAAACTGAAACAAAACCGAGAAGAAAACACTGAAGCCCTAATCAAGGATTTTGAAGGAAACTTCGCCTTTACGGTGGTCGAATCTGATAGGCTTATCGTTGGCAGAGACCCCTTAGGAGCATATCCGCTTTACTATGGAGAAAACACAGATTTAGCGGCTTCAGCATCAGAACGCAAGGCGTTATGGAAAATCGGGATAAAAAGTGTATCTTCGTTTCCACCGGGACATGTGGCCATTGCTGATAAATGCGGTTTCAAATTCAAGCATGTGAAAACGCTTGCCTATTCAAGAATGAGGCGAGCAACCATGCAAACGGCAGCCGAAAAACTACAAAGGCTTTTACGTCAGTCGGTCAAGGAAAGAGTTTCGGGACTTAGAGAGGTTGCAGTGGCTTTCTCCGGTGGTTTGGACAGCAGCGTAATTGCATTTTTAGCCAAAAACTTCGGAGTGGACGTGCATCTAATCTTCGTGAGCCTAAAGAACCAGCCTGAAACTAAACATGCAAAAGAGGCGGCGGAAACGCTGAAATTACCACTTCACGTTTACATTTACAATGAAAAGGACGTAGAGGAGGTTCTTCCCGAAGTTTTGTGGTTAATTGAAGAGCCAGACCCCGTTAAAACAAGCATAGGCATTCCCATTTTTTGGGCGGCGGAAAAGGCTTCAGAGATGGGATTTAAAGTTATGCTTGCCGGGCAGGGTGCGGACGAGCTTTTCGGAGGCTATAAACGATATTTAAACGATTATTCGCGGTATGGCAAAGAATTTGTGCAAAAAACAATTTTCAACGACGTTGCAGGGATGTATAAAACAAACTTTGAAAGAGACAGCAAAATCTGCGGCTTCCATAACGTGGAACTTCGTCTACCGTTTGCAACATACCAACTAGCAAAATTCGCTGTAAGCTTGCCCTTACAACTAAAAATAGGGTCGCCAAACGACACGCTGAGAAAAATTGTGTTGCGGCGGATAGCTGAAAACCTTGGATTACCACAATCCATCGTGAACAAGCCGAAAAGAGCGATACAATACGCAACAGGCGTAAACAAAGTCATTAAAAAATTGGCTAAGCAAAAAGGGTTATCCATGAAAGAATATCTACAAAAAACATTTCAGACAACTTTCAAAGGGATGGTATAAAACGGGCAAAACAGCTGTTGTATTTTCACCAGTATATTACCGGCATAATCCCGGCAGAAGTCATCCTGAATCGGCAAAGCGTCTCCGCGTAATTGTCAACGAGTTACAAAAAAGCAGGCTTCGAGACGTCGAAAATTGGCAGTTTGTTGAACCTGAAAAAGCTCGCTTAGAAGACGTTGAACTCGTCCATGGTATAGAATACATTGAACTTGTAAAGGCTGTGTGCAAATCAGGAGGCGGCCTTCTAGATGTGGAAGGAGATACCGTGGCTTCACGAGAAAGCTTTGAAGTCGCCCTCTATGCCATTGGTGGAACCTTAAAGGCTGTTAACCTCATAATGGAAAAGAAATTTCGAAACGCCTTCGCTTTGGTTCGCCCACCAGGGCATCACGCTGGAAAATATCGTGCATGCGGCTTCTGCATCTTCAACAATATCGCCATAGCCGCCCAATACTTGCTTAAAAAATTCAAGCTGAAAAGAGTTTTAATATTGGATATAGATGCTCACCACGGGAACGGCACGCAAGAAACCTTCTACGAAACCAGCAAAGTCTTATACATAAGTCTACATCAGGACCCGCGAGGCTTTCCCGGAGTAGGCTTTATAGACGAAATTGGAGAGGATGAAGGCTTAGGCTACAATGTTAATATTCCTCTACCATTCAGAACAGACGATCACATCTATTTAAAAGCAGTAAATGAGGTTGTGAAGCCTATAATATGTCAGTATAAGCCACAATTCATATTGGTATCCGCTGGTTTAGACGGTCACTACACAGATCCTGTGGCGAGTCTTTCCCTGTCAGCCTTGTGCTATCAAAAAGTCTATGAAACAATAGTTAACCTAGCTTCAGAAATATGCGAGGGAAGACTTGTATCGGTCCTTGAAGGAGGTTACAGTCTAAATTTTGTTGGAAAAATAGTTACAGCAGCTATTGCGGAGATGAGCGGAACATTCTATAGCATTGATGACAAGGTTCCCGTAGCTAAAGAGCGCATCAGGAAGCAAGGCGAAAAGGTCATAAGGGAAGTGAGAAAGGTTCAGAAGGCTTTCTGGGACGTATAGGATGGCAACTCTAAAAACATTAACTTCAAAGGAATAAAGAGATGGAGGGTGAAGGTTACTCGATTACTTGGATTGCGCCTTCTGGACATTGGGCTTCGCATGCTCTGCAAACCAAGCATTCTTCAACTTTCTCTGGAACAGATTTTTCATCTTTGATCTCGAAGACACCTACGGGACAAGTTTCCACGCACGTGCCACATCCCGTGCATTTATCATTATCAACTATAATTTTCACCATTTTCTTTCCCTCTCTAACTAGAGTTTCATTGAAATTTAAACAGTGAAATAAAAGCCTTTGGGTTTGTCAGCGGATTTCTTCACGTAGTCTTATGAGAATTCCGTTGATCGTTGTTTCAGATTTCTCTTTTCTCCGCTCATAATCCGCAAGAAGTTTGCGGTATGCCTCTAATGAAAGCTCCCCTCGACGGTGACGCGCCCTAATACTTTTAATATTCGCTTCAATCTCGTTTATTTCGGTTTCAGCAACTTCAAGTTGCCGCATGAAATCTGCATATAAACCTCCAACTGCACGCATTTTTTCCTCTAACTCCGTCAAGTTCTTGGACAATGTGTTAAGGCGCGTTTCCAACGTTTTTCTTCGCACTTTGTACCGACGCCTTGGAATCTTCCCTTTGCGTGCTCTGCTTTCAAGGGATTCAATCTCCAAAATTATTCTCCTTTTCTCCTCATACGCATTTATGAAAGATTTGATATCTTCTGGACGAAGCCTAATCGCAACTCCAGGTACAGCAATAGGGGCTGGAGCTTTAGGTCTTTTCCATAAAACGGCGATTGCACATCCCACCATTGTTAAAGCCCACATCCATAATGTGGGACGAAAAGCCAGCCATAAAACGTTGTACACGTATGTTGTTTCAACATCAAAGCTGTCCAGTGAAATCACACCGCGACAATTTATAGTTATCGTTTCTTGGAAGACATTTCTCGCTACATTGTAGGAGTTGCCAACAGACGCTTCTTTGAAGTTTAGTATTCTTGCTCCTTCTGGTAACACTATGGTTACGGATAACTGTTCAATATAGTAGTTTATATGCCTGAATGAAGGAAGTATAAAGTTAAAATTGTCTGAAGCCTCTTGGGTAATATAGACTTCTCTAGGCAAATGATATTTCAATGTAAATATTGTGGACCTGTTAGGTTTTAATAATGATGTAAGAGTGATTCTGTACCGGTTTATCTCTGCATCGGTTAATACTAGTTGCATCTGTCTTCCAAACTGGTTTTGGGCGATTGGATTAGAAGCATTAGGAGGCAGAATCAGCTCAATAGAGCTTATTTCATTAACTCCCTTATTCGTTACATAATACGTATCTGAAACCTCTATTTCTCCTACGCCGGTTATTCTTATCTCACGCTTCAATTCCTTTTCGAACATTTGTATCTCGTCGGCGGGCACCGAAAAAGTTACGTTTCCAGGTGAATAGCTAAACGGGGGCAGATTCTCCTCTGAATATTCGAAGCGGTCTCCACTGATATACTCTGCATTTGGTATAATTATCGAGACGTTGCAGATGGTTGCTGTTTTTGTTAAACTTGGGTATGCTGGAAAGTCCAAGGTAAAGCAGCTTGGATCGTAAGCGTATTGCGTCAAAAGATCGTTTGAAAGGATAAATTCAACTGTGAAGATGTGTGTTGTTCCGTTGCTTATGTTTAATGGTTGTGGAAAGTTTATTTCTACGCCATAGAAGCCCACATGGTTTTCTAGGGGTACATTAAGCCTTACTGGAAAGGTTTCAGATGCGTTGCGGGCGTTGCGGGCCGTGCAGCGGAGGACGTGTGGGCCATATTTATATGGAAATCCTATGAGAAAACGCTGAAGAGATGCTGGACCAGTTATCCATATAGTATCATTTATGAAGATGTAGCCGTCGTACAGGACTTTTATCCTATGGCTCACTTGCTCTATTCTATAATCTGCATTTTCAGAAGCCGTTGCTTTGACACTTTTAACATTAAGCGGAATTGAAACAAGAATAAGCATGATAACGGTTAAAACGATGAACTTTGAAGCTGCGTTTCTCAAATGTTTTCCTCCGCATGATTTCCGAAATTTTAGGCTTTGTATCTATTGATAAGCTTATTTATTTACTTTTAGAATTAACGACTTCAAACCGCAA
>DAOUSM010000042.1 GCA_030627225.1 Candidatus Bathyarchaeota archaeon
AAAAATTTTTTCGTTTCATCCTTTGCTTTTTTGATAGTTTAATCAGTAAGTCAAGGGAATGCCTTTCCTCTTTGATGGACTTTACTTCTAGCATCCTTGCCTTTACAGCATCCGTAAAAAGTTTTTCTGCGGTTTTAGTTCTTATAATGACGAGTGACCAGCCGTTTAGTCCTAGTCCTCCGACTGAGATGTCAGCGAGTTCAGCTGAGAAATCTTTGCATGTGTGACAGCTTGTTCGGGTATATTGTTGTATCTTTTTTAGTGGAATGTTCTTTGTTTCGCCTGATTTCATTGTTAAGAGGACTTTTGATTTGATGTTTATTTTAGTTATGTCATGTGGATTGATGTTGAGTTTCCCTTTTATGTAGTCTTCTATTAGTCCTTCGTAGGAGAAGCTTCCGCTGCAGATTAATCCTATTGTTAGTTTCAGTTTTTGGATGTAATTTTTTAATGGAACTGTTTGAATTCTTCGGATTGCTTCTATTTGACATGGAGTGCCTACAAATGCTAGTTTTCTTTTGTTTTGTTCGAGACCTTTTTGTAAAGCTAGTAGATTTGGGGAATGGAAATATTTTGTTCCGGCGGATTGTAGGATTTGTTCCTTGGTTGTAGCGAAGATTGGCTTGGGATAGAGCGGTTTATCTCTGTTTACTGCGGATACGGCTGCTCCGTTGATTGTTTTGTTTATCAGCGCAGATGTGAGGAGGGTTGTTACAACTCCTCCGTCTTGACAAACTTTGAGTGTGTTTTTATCTGTTGATCTGGCTACGAGAACGCGTCGGTAGATGCCGAATTCTTCTTGAGGCTTTTTTTCTCTTCTGAAAACGAACTTTTCCAGGAGCGGTCTTGATGAGTTGTATTGGGGGCAAGCTTGAGCGCAGGTTCCGCAAGGTTTGCATTTACTTATGATTTCGGGTTTTTCTTTTACGTATTTTAAGCAGTTGGATGGGCAGGCGATTATGCAAGCGGCGCATCCTGTGCACTTTTCAGAGAGAACAACATTTGCTAATGTTTCTTTAAAGCCAAGTTTGGAGTTTTTGGTCAAGTTGTTCCTCCTTGGACAAAATGATACGTGTTAACGTCACATATGTTATATGTCTCTTATCCGATGGAATAGTGGGGATTGTGATGATTCAGATAATTGGGCTGGAGGGTTTGCCTATTATAAGGGAAGGAGACGATTTGGCTGAGCTTATTTGTATTGGGGCTGAAGGTCAAGGAGTTCATATTGAAGATGGCGATGTTCTGGTGATCACGCATGTTGTTGTTTCTCGTGCGGAGGGAAATGTTGTGGATCTTGACAGTGTTGAGCCTTCGGAGTTTGCGAAGAGTTTGGGTGAGCGGCTTAGTAAGGATCCTGCGCTTGTTGAGGTTGTTCTTCGTCAGTCAAAGAGTATTGTTCGGATGGGTGATGGAAACATAATATGTGAGACTATGCATGGGTTTGTTTGTGCTAATGCTGGGGTTGATAGGTCTAATGTTCCTGGGGAGAGAAACGTTGTTTTGTTGCCTGTGGATCCTGATGTTTCGGCGCGGAGGATTCGGATGAAGATAAGGGAGTTGACGGGGAAGGATGTTGCGGTTATTATTTCTGATACTCATGGTCGGCCGTTGCGTGATGGTCAGATTAATGTGGCTATAGGTGTTGCTGGTATTGATCCTGTTCGGAATCGTATGGGGGAGAAGGATTTGTTTGGGTATGTGTTGAGGGTGAAGAGGATTGCGGTTGCTGATGAGTTGGCTTCGGCGGCTGAGTTGGTTATTGGACAGGCTGATGAGGGGATTCCGGTTGCGATAATTCGTGGATACGCTTATCCGAGGTCGGAAGAGGCGAGGGCGACTAAGCTAATTAGACCTAGGGAGAAGGATTTGTTCATTTAACGCATTTTGCTAATTGGAAAAGCCTTTTTTAGGGGGAGAGATGTTCTATGAATAACGATGTCGTATAAGAAATATCCTAAGACTATGCTTATTAAACCCTGAATAAGATTGAAAGCAATGACTAAAGGGCTTGCCAGAATTACCGCTGGCTGGGGAATCTGATAATAGAGAGGGAGGACTACTAGATTTGCAAAAAACATGATTAGCGATCTTGATGAGACGCCTAATATTGATGATAGAGCCTTATCGAGTTTTGCTTCTTTATTGGACCATTTGAAACTTAATGCCATCCCCGCTATTGTCGAGAACTCCGCCAAAGCTTTCATTGATGCGCCAACGGGATCTCCGCTGCGTAGAAGAATAGCGAGGAGGGCAACTGCGGATGTAGTTGCTCCGGATGGTAAGCCGAAAAGCAATGTTGAAAGCACTATTGGTACTCCTGTGAAATCGAATTTTAAATATGGAAGCCAAGGGAAGGGAATTTTTAAACCAGAAATTTTCATTGAGTAATCGAAAATTATGACCAATGCACTAAGAATAGCGTTACCAGTAAGAATTGTACTATTTTTTACCATAGACTTACTTAAGCCTTGAGCTATTTAAAAAATAGACGTGTGGATGATGGTTGACTAGCTAATGGTATTGTTGCAGTGTATTGATCATGTTGAGGACAAAAGAAGCGTAAAATGTTGGGAGAAGTAATTAAAAGGAAGGGCAAACCAGCGGTTTTTACTTTCTGCGTTTGATTCTATATGTTCCGTAAGCCGTTAATGAGGCTGTCGTCAGTAATATCGTGGCGAGTTCTGGGATTATTATGAGCGCACCTTGGGTGTATGCACTGTGGTTGTCAAACGGACCGGTAAGCGGCTCGTAGGTTCTTCCAAGGGCTAATACTAGGACTTTGAGGTCTTCAGCTGCAATGCCAGGGGCGTATACTGTGAGTGTGAAGTTTGTTGGAACGGTTGTTATATGGTAGAAGACGTACTGGATCGAGTAGTATACTGGTTCGGTTGTACCCAGTTTGTCTTTAATAGCACCAACTGCGTATTGTTCGTCGTTATTGCACCCTGGATAGCTCTCTGGATCTACTATCGGAGGATGTGTCACTTCAGGATCTGGCCATGTAGCATTCGGAGGTATTTGGCCCGCCGCGACTTCAGCGAAATCATCTTTGATGTAGATGACGCCTTCGCCTGGTGTGCCGTTGTAATATACGATGTCGGTTATTTCGATGCTTTCGAGGTAATAATGTGTCTCGTTGTTTAACGCCAAGAGGAGCCACACATTATAGGCCTTATGCTCAGCTGTAGTTGAGAAAATATGCATGTCAGCCGGGGTTGTGGTGACGAGGGGTTCTTCTGTTGGGTTTTCAGTATATTCACGGGGCCATACTTTTATGTTTGCCATTGGGTCTGGGGATGCTAGAGCAGATAGCACTGGAAGGGCGGATAAGCTTAGCGCCACCAGTAAGGCAATAAGTGCTTTCTTCATTATTTCCCCTTACTCCTTAAGTTTATTGTTGTTTGGAACTTTATAAATCCATATGGAAAATTGTCCTAGAACTTCTATGTGAATGTTCTTTTTCAAAAATAGGTTTGGTTCTTGCTTTTAACCGCCATTTATGAGGGTGGAAACCGGTAGATCTGCATTAAGACGAAGAACATGAAAAGTAGGCCGAATATGAGTGCTGATATTCTTAGGGGTTTTTTGTCGATTATTAGGAATTCTTCTTCAAAGTATGGCGTTATCATCTCTGATGTTATTAGTAGGACTATGGCCATGTATGCGAACCATAGGCCTATTTCCCAGAAGGTTAGGGGGAACTGCATTTTTATTCCTCAATTATTCTGTAGTAGACTTCGATTGTGTTGCCGTCTTGGGAGATTTCGTTTTTTTCGAGGAATATTGGTTTGCCTATTGTTCTTGATATGGCGCAGGCTATGGAGCTGCATAGTGGGCAGCAGATTGAGTTGCATATGTTTGAGAGTTTTCTTACTTCGGCGCATAGGTCTTTGTAGATTGATCCTGTTATTTTGACGTGTATTAGGCTGTTTTCTTTTTTGATTTCTAGTTCTTTGGCTATTTCCAGGTCTTCTGCGAAGAGCTTCGGTAGTTTCTCTTGTAAGTATTCTATTTCAACTTTTGTGAGTTCTTTGCCGAGTTCTTTTTCGTAGAGGTTTACAAGGCTTAGTCCTGGTGGGACGAGGCATATTCCCTGTGGGTTTTTTACGAATACTTTTTTTCCGGCTACTTCGTGTACTGGTGGTAGGATTATGTCTTTCTTTTGGGAAATGTATATGACGCCTCCTTTGTAGCCTTTTATGAAGTATGGTAGTGGTGGCAGGTAAACGGCTTTTCCTTTGTAGTCGAGTTCTGATATTACTCGGTCTATTGTTGCGAGTGAGGATATGGCTGTTGAGTCTAGGAGGCTTGTTTTCACGTATCTGATTGGTTTCATGAATAGGAGTAGGGCTCCCCAGAATGTTAAGGTTAAACCTATGAAGGCTAGGATTACTTCTTCGTAGATTATGGATGAGACTATGGTTGCGGCTCCAAAGAATAGGAAGATGTAGGCTATTGTTCCTGATGGTTTACGTCTGTGTTTCCATAGTTTAAGCCTCAGTTCTTCTTTTTCGCTTTCAAGCTTCTGTATTCTTTCGATTAAGGCTTGTACAGCGTCTTCTTTCTGCGTTTGAACAGTTTCATCTCTTTCTTTGGAGCTTGCCATAATTCATCATTTTTTGTTAATTCTTGGAATATTAAGGTCGAAGAAACATAAATAGTTGCTCGCCTGGGAAGCTTATTTGGCTCTTCCAGACAATTATTGGTTCGTCTTCTATGTTGGCAACTTCTTTTTTGACGAAGCCTGCCTCTTCTGCTAGCTTAAGTGTTTCGTTTAGTGCATCGAGGGATATTGGTTTTTTGGCTAGTTTTTGATAAAGTGCTGCTATGGTTCTGCCTGTTGGTTTGGTTTTTTCGGCGGCGGCTTTGTGAACCGCTAAAAGTATTTGTTTTTCTTCTTTGGAGCTTAGTTTGTTGTAGGCTTTGAAGTTTGATAGTTTTTGTTGGTTTTTTCTGTATATTTGAAGGCCTATGACCGCTGCTAATAGGGCAATTAGTATTCCGGTTATTCTTTTTCCTTCTGCGGCTATGACTGTAGCTATCCATGGCCATGTTACTACGGGTTCCCAATAGTTGACGATTTCCTTAGCCATGGGTAGAAGCATTTGTTCCACTTCAGCGCATTCATCTGGATGGTCAAGTTGGGCGATTAGGCTTATTTTTATGTACTCTGGCTTGGCGCCGGAGCCTGTATCGAACACTCCCCGTGCATACCAGTATAATACCACTTGGGAACTGTCTGATTCCATGTATTGAAAGGCGAAGAACCTCGCCATTGTGGGCGGGTTTTCTAGAAGTTGGACTTCTCTTCGGTCTAATACTGTTATGCTCGGCGTTAATCCTTGGGCTTGTGGTGTGAAGAGTAGGCAGACTTCCCAGCGGTGGAGGGAATTATATGAAGGTGCTATTTCGACCACTGCATAGACCATTCTTGATGAGTTTTGTTTAGGAGTGTAGTAATAGATTAGGGTGGCGTCTTGGTGAGCCAAAATTTCAAATTCTTCTACTCTTCTCCAAAAGAAGAGGCCAAAACCTTCAATTTGGGGGAGGATGGCTGTGCTTACTTGTTCGCCTGTTGGTGATTGAGTTGTTATTTGTGCTGGTCCTTTTGTTAGTGTAAATACTGGTACGTTGAGAGGTATGATTATGCTTACGCCTAATAGGAGTGCTGCGATTTTGCATATGTCTCGTTTAGAAAGGCTGATGCTTGTGTATTGTAGGATTTTTCCGCAGTTGAAGCAGAATTTTTCTTCTTTCTGTTGGCTTTCGGTGCATTGGAGGCATCCTGGCATTGTTGTTTTTGCGGTGAATATGTGGATTTTGAAGATTTTTTCTAATATGTGTAGAAGTATGAGTGTTCCTATGAAGATTAGGATCCAGCCGCTGAACAGGTGGAACATGCTCATGGCTATTTCTTCGCTGAAGAGGAAGCCTACGAGTACGATTATGGTGATTCTGAGTATGTTTAATGCGTAGACCAGTGGGAAGCCTATGAAAAACACTGATAGTTTTTTCGAAATTGGACCTTTTACGAGGTATGCTATGAAGAAGGCGAATAGGGTGAATGCAATAAGCGAGTAGACGCCGGCGCATGCTATGTCTATGTTGAATGTTATTGGGGCTGGGGTTTTTTCGAGGATTATCGTTGGGTTTCCGTATTCTGTTGAGAGTTCTACTGGTAAGCCTAATGCTTTAAGAATCCAGAAGGCTGCTTCAGAGCTGAAGAATGATAGTTGTGCGCCTAATGTTTGAATAGCTTCCATGGGTGGGGGGATTAGGAAAAGCAGGAGTGCTATTGGAAAGGCTAGTGCTTTCAGTGTTTCCGTGTTGAATATGATTAGGATGCAGCCTGAAAGGAATATGGGGAGGGAGATTAGGTGGTATTCCAGCGGGTAGAAGGTGTAGGATGCTTGCCAGTATAGCACGAAGGCTAGGAAACATAGTAGTGCTCCGATGATTTCTGTGATGGGTTTTGTTCTTTCTGTTGAGGTGTTTTCCAGTGGGATGGCTGCTCTGAGGATTTTTCGTTTTCTGTAGATTATGTATGCGAGCATGAATGGGACGATTAGTATGTGGCTTGCCAGGTCGCTTGTTATGGCCTCGTTTGCTAGGATGGCGAAATCTTGATAATATAATGCCAGAACAGCTGCGAGAATAGAGCCTAATTTGACTATTAGTGATACCCTGTTTCGTGTGAGATGTGGTTTTATGGTTTTCATTTTGGGTCTCCGCTTTGATTTTTATGTAGGATTGTTTATTCGGGGTGAAAAAGTAGGTTTTTCGCCCTTCTGTCTTGGGGCTTAAAAGTTTGGTTCTGGCTTTATAGTGCTATCTGTGGTTGAAGTTTGCCTTGAAAATGGTTTTGAGGATGTGGAATCCGTCGAAGATTATTCTTATTCTTGAGCTTCCATCTCCTCTTTTTTCGCAGTTTATTGGCACTTCTTGTACGATGAAGCCGTTTTTTAGTCCTTTAACTGTTAGTTCTGTTTCGATTTCGTAGCCTGTTGATTCGAGGTTTATTTTTTGTAGTACGTGTTTTTTGAAGGCTCTGAAGCCTGTTTGGCTGTCTGTGATGAGTTTTCCGGTTAGCGTCATTATGATGATGTTGAAGATGATGTTGCCTAGGCGTTTTAGTTTTGTTGTTGAGTTTTTTCCGTTGCCTAGGAATCTTGATCCGGCTGTGATGTCGGCGCCGTTGAATAGGGGGGTGAGTAGCTCAGGGATTTCTTTTGGTGTGTG
>DAOUSM010000108.1 GCA_030627225.1 Candidatus Bathyarchaeota archaeon
CTAAAAATTTTGCTAGAAGGAAGCGTCTTCCCCTGTCAAACTCTGTTAAAAATTAAGAGAACGGATTTCACTCTTAGATTTTGTTCTCAAAGAAAAATCCGCTTAGTTGCTCATCTCCTTGTAAACAATGTTTCCGTTAATGGTTAGGCTTTCAACTTCAAGCAACGATTGCCAAAAGTTTTGCTTCTATGAGTTTTGTCGAAGTGAGTCTTTAATTTCTTGGAGTAACCGTGTATTTTTCTGCATCGGCATATTTAGCAAGTTTTGCTGTTTATGTCAGTAAATGTTTGTTCGGAGAAAAGAAGATAAATATATCAAAATCTAAAATAAGGTAAGATTGCCATGCGAATGGACACTCTTGAAAATGCCTTACTTTCAGTTACAGCCAATCCTATTCTTAAATCGCTAATCAGTCGTTTCGACAAAGAATGTCCCGCAGATGGAAGCTTGCTTCTAAACTCTCTGAAAGATTTTTTAGGCGCACCAGTTCCTCTTTGCCCAACATGTCAACATATAAGCAATAAAATAGCCAGACCCTTCTATGAGCTGGGGAGCCGTCTTCTACGCGCAGATAAAGTTTTCATGCGCAACCAGTTTCTAAACGATCAATACGGCGAGGCTTGGCTTAGAGGCTTCGGCTTAATGATGAAGGGCATAGAAAAATACGGCGTGCGGATACCTTTCACTCCAACCGGACCGTTCGAAATTGTTTGGAACTTCACTTATCAATGTAATTTGAAGTGCAAACACTGTTATGAGAATGCTGGAGGCAAAAAACGTACAGAATTATCCACAGATGAAGCAAAACAAGTGTTGGATAGGCTTTCGAAGATAGCGGGCATAGGCTTACCAGCCCTATCCTTCAGTGGAGGTGAACCTCTTGCAAGAAGGGACTTCTTTGAACTTGCAGCCTACGCCAAGAAACGCATAGGCTATTTGAGCATAGCCTCTAACGGAACACTCATCACAAGAGACAATGCGAAAAAGCTGAAGGATGCTGGAGTGGATTATGTAGAGATAAGCGTTGATGGAGCAACACCGCAAGTGCATGACGAGTTTAGGGGCATACCAGGCGCCTTCGAAAGGGCGATGGGAGGTGTTAGGAACTGTGTGAATGAAGGTTTAGACACGTGTATAGCCACTGTTTTGCATCGGGATAACGTGGCTGAACTTGATAAGATAATAGGGTTAGCCAAGCAGCTTAATGTTAGATTTATGCATTTTAATTATATTCCAACCGGAAGGGCGAGAGCCTATGTTGAATTAGACTTAACCCCGGATGAGAGGCTTCACGTGCTTGAGGCTATTGGAAAGGAGATAATTGGATTGTATTTACAAGCGAAAGAGGAAGAGCTAAAGTATGGAAAGTCAAGCGTGAAGGTTGACAGGTTTTTCAGCACATGCCCACAATACGCAAGTGTGACAAAAGAGCTTTCGCTGAAACGCGGCGAAAAATTCATGGTTGAAGCCCACTATGCAGCAAAGAAAGGCGTCGAAAACGTTGCAAACTTTTTAGGCGGATGCGGCGCCGGACGCCTATACTGTTGTCTTGAACCAAACGGTGACATAAAACCATGCGTCTTCTTCCCAACAAACAGAGACACTGTCCTAGGCAACATATTGAAAGATGACTTTGAGGAAATATGGGATAACCATCCGCTTCTTTGGAAACTTCGTGTAAGAGAAAACTTAGAAGATTACATGGTGAACGGACAGAGAGTGGGCTGCGGAAGCTGCCCAGACAAATACATATGCGGAGGATGCCGAGCAAGAGCCTACAGCTACTTTAATGGAAACGTAAAAGCACCAGACATAGGATGCATCCATAACAAACCTCTATGGGAAAAGATAACAGGTTCCAGAGATATCCAGCATATTTATTAGAAGCTTCTAAAATTTCCGAAGTCGTTCAGGCAATGTGGAGTAAATTTAAAAAGGAGTTTTCCTTTCTACGAGGCAATTTCTTAGTGCTTACTATAAGCTACGCTTTTTTCAACTTCGGTTATTCACTGGCTTATCCTTTTGAGTCACCATATATAGAAAGTTTAGGTGCATCACCCTTCCTTATAGGAATCATCGGATCCATCGGCTCAGTCATTCTTTGTTTTGTTAGAGTTCCAGGGAGCTACATCGCCGATAGGTATGGTAGGAGGCAAATAATTGTGACTATGACGTACGGGGTTGTTTTATCAAATTTATTCTTCATATTGGCCCCGAACTGGATTTTCTATACGATTGGCGTAATCGTTTCGAATCTTTGCTTGATTTATCAACCAGCATTAGAAGCCATCGAAGCTGATTCGTTATCTCCTGAAAAACGTGGAATTGGATATGCAACTTACAGAGTTTTACCATTACTTCCTGCTGTTTTCTCACCGTTAATTGCGGGTATCCTTATCAGCCAATATTCCGTTCCATCCGGAATGCGGATTATATACTCTGTGGTTTTCGCCTGGGGTTTAGCCGCTGCGATCTTAAGACATTTTTTGCTTAAGGAAACTTTAAAGAAATTTAAGCGGTTGGATTTAAAGGAGCTTAAGCTTGCATTCAAAGATTCCATAAAGGAAATTCTTAACGCTTGGAAGTTTATGCCAAAAAGTCTAGTGTTTCTCGTTATCGCAATATTAATGGTGGCTTTTACAGATCCCTTCTTCTATCGCTTCGGGTCACTTTACGTTTTGCAAGTCATAGGGCTGACTGATATAGAATGGGGAGCTGTTAATACAATAAACCTAACCGTTATGTTAATTTTTGGAATTTTACTGGGAAAGGCTATTGATATCTTTGGTAGAAAGAATGCGTTAATCTTCTCTTTCTTGATATTTATCCCAGCAACAGTATGTTTTATTTTTTCAACCAGTTTCATGATGCTAGCAACAACCTATGCCATGTTTGCCATCGCTTCAGCACTTTTTGGACCAGCTACACAGGCCCTCGAAACTGATATAATACCTAAGGAGAAAAGGGGCAGAATAATGGGCACTATAGGCATGCTGTACATACTAATGAACGCTTTAGGTTCCATGCTAGGGGGTTTTCTCTACGAAAACATAGATCCAAAAATCCCATTCCTGTTATGCATACCACTGGACATCTTCGCCTTACTTCTAATACTACTTAAGGTCGAAGAACCGAAGAAAAAAGAAGTTTAATTCGCAGATCCGCATTTAAATTATCAATTATTTAACTAAACTCTATAATATCAAGAAAGCTTCGCTCAGACAAAAGAAAGAGATAAAACGGGTTCCCTGGATTTTTGTTATCTTTCTTATCACGATTTGTATGGATGTTTCCATGACAAGTTTTGCGCCTAAGAGGATGCAAAGATACGTAAAGCTTTAGGCAAAAGAATTATAGAAATTCTGAGAAAATTTCAAAAAACTAGTAACTTATACTCATATAAACGATACAAATACGTCCCAGCATCCTTCTTTCATAGGCTTTTAGAAAAAAGTCGCTATCAATCCATCGATGCATGTTTTGTGAAACATACACGTATAAGTTGAGGAAGAAATCAAAATACGTAACGATAAAATCATTTCACGAAACCTAGATCTTTTAATTTCTCAAGAATTTTATCTACAATGACTTCTGGCGGTATTTCAGGAGAATTGCATTCCACCTCAGCAAAGGGTATTTTTCCTTCATAATATTCCAAAAGTGGTCGTGTTTGTTTTTGATAAACCAGTATCCTTTCCTTTATCACTTCTGATTTATCATCATCTCTCTGAAAGAGTTCACCTCCACACACATCGCAAATTCCCTCCTTCTTCGGCTTCAAGTATTTTAAATTATAAATCACCCCGCACTTTTTGCAGATTCTCCTATTGGAAAGTCTCTCTATTATCACCCAATCTGGGACCTTCAAGTTGATTATAACGTCTATTCTCGCGATTTTATCCAGCATTTGGGCTTGTGGAATTGTTCGTGGATAGCCATCAAGAATGAATCCCTTTTGTAAGACATCTGATTGCAAAATTCTTTTCTTAAGAATCTCCATAACTATGCTGTCTGGAACCAGCTC
>DAOUSM010000136.1 GCA_030627225.1 Candidatus Bathyarchaeota archaeon
ATAAACAGAAAAAAGGGGAAGTTTAGCGTTTATGCGATGGTGTTGTAGTATCCTTCCGTGTAGAGTATGAACGCTCTTTCCTCGTTTTGGTTGTTTGGAAGTAGAAACGTGAGTTGTATCAGCTCGCCCGGAATTAGCTCGGCGTAGGTTTGGTCGTTTTTTATAAGCAGAGGCTTTACGTTGCCTTGCGTTGAGTGAAATGCTGATATGAGGTCGGCTTGGTGTATCTCTATACTTGCCTGCGATGTTGTGTCTAAGCCTACATAGTCTATTTTGTCGTTTGAGACGAAGCAGAGTCTAACTTTTAGGTTTCCTTCCGAGTCTGGCAAATAGCCTGTCATGTTTATTATGTCTGTTGCCCAGTAGGTTCGTGTGTGGAAAACGGCTACGGTATCCCATTCTCCTGTTGCGTTGAGAACTTGAACGTAAACTGGAGACTTTAACCATGGATGACGCAAAGGGTCATCCTCTCTCACTATAAGTTTAACTCCATTAGAAACGTCAGTGGAGGCAAAGGTTAGGGTTACGTAGCTTCCGTTGTAGCCTTGATAGTAGTTTCCGTCAACAGAGCTTAACAGAGATAGTACGTCAATACCATCGTCATCCACAGCGGATACAGGCGGCACAGGATTGCTGTAGGTTAAGATTTCACCGTAAGGCGTAACCGCTACATTCACATCGGAGCTGTGGTCTACTGCTAATAGCTTAACATGGTCAAAGTAGTCATGTTCATTCTCAAACTCTCGAATTTGCAGGGAATAAGCTGAGCGACGTGTGCCTTGGTATGTGGGAGCAAACGGCTGCTCAAGCCTATAATAGTCTTCAACGTCAGCTCCGTTAGAATGTTCAGCAGCGGGCAAAATGTTGTTGTCCAGCACGTAGTGGGTTCCGTTCCAAGTCGACACATATGGGCATGCGCCACCGCCCCCACCATATATGTATAAGTAGATAGGGTTTGTCCAGAATGGCGGTATGACAGCTGGATTATGCAGGTCCACACCCGCCCAAATTTTGAGACCGTACTCTGGCTCTGGCCACACATCATGGTTTTGCTTCCAACGGAAACAGTTGAAGCAATACTGCCTAACAGGGCTTTCAGTGAAAACGTATGGGTTATGCCACCACGAATAGGCAAAAGTATCGTCGTAGTCTGCACATTGGAAGTCTGTTCCTTGGATTGAACCAAACGCACTCGCCATATTAATCAACATGATTGCCGTGCCAGCGGGTTCGCATGCCAAACCTACCGCGTACTCCAGTGGAATCAAAACCCATTCTATACGTTGTTCCGGACTGGAATCTATAGTAGTTGTTTGATATAGACCCTCACCTTGAGAATATCCTGGCGGTAATTCGTCATGCACCATGTGTATAATTGTCTGCTCTTGTTTAGAGCCTATTTTTTTGAGCTGGATGGATACGTCTGTTGCGTATTGAGGTTGATAGCCGGGGTCTGCGATGGCTTTAACGTAGACTACCACCCTGAAGTATACGAAGTCCATGTCCACAAAAGGGTCATAATCATACTCAGCAATAGAAACCACTAGCTCAACTATGGTGGTGACATGCCCATTCGCACCTACAACCTCGGTTGTAGTTGATACGTTAATGGGAGAGTCATAATTGATATGGTCATGCCAATTCACCGACCAAGTGTTGCTGCTCGCCTTCACGGGCTGAACCATACCGAACGCTAACGATAGAAGCAGAAGGGCTATACAGACCATGGTGAGCTTTCTTTTCATCATTGTTTGTCATCCTCGTTTTTCTTTCTGTTGTTCCTCAGTTTGATTGTTACGGCAGCTATGATGACGACGCCTATTGGGATGGCTGCCAGCCACAAGAAGGATTGCTGCGGTGGCTTCTCCATCTCCCACATGTTCGTATCAGCAATTTCCATTTTAATACCAGACCAGTCGTTTGGGTTATCTATGAAGTACATTTGATATGTCGTTTCCAACAAGAAACCAGTTGGTTTGTCCCAGTATTGTTCTAAGGTCCAGTTTGCCCAGAGATCAACTAGGCCGTCATGTTTAAGCTGTGAATACATCAGTCGGTTTGCTTCCCTCGTCACTCCGCCGTAGCTTCTTGGAACGGTGTCGTTCAGCGTGAGGTCAACATACTCCCATTGATTTATGCTGACTTCCATTGGAATTGTATCAATGCAGTCTCCAGGGGTCGAGTTTGCGGGAATAAGGTAGCGGATACCTGATTGAGCGCTATGAGTTCTGTTGTGTAATATGCTTCCATCCGTCTTATACCATGTTTCACGAAGCCACACGGTTCCATCAGTAACGTTTACCACTTCAACCATAATCGTTTTTACATCGAAAGCAAAGAGACCCATCCAAGCTTGATTGCCAGTTCCCCCATGCATAACACGATATTCCACCCAGTCGCCAGCCTTAACTCCAACCACGTCGTCTTCAGCGTCTCCGCGCACCAAACAAGACATCGAAGTCATCAGCAGCAATAGTAATGCAACGACAGACAACGCTTCCTTCCGTTTTTTCAATTTCCTTTTCTCCTTTATTTTTTGTTCTCTTTCTGCCCTTCAATTAGGGCTAGGCGAGAACACAGTCAGTGTTGGCTTAACCATCTAACTATTCTCCTTTTGAGAGCTTAAACATTTCGGTTAAAAGCCAGCTTGACGATTATTACCGCTTTTTTCATTCATACCACCTTAAAATCTCTTTGATCGCTCGCTTGGAATAGCCTTCACTTCTTAAGCGCCTCCTCGACTCCCTTCTTTTTTGTTTCTTTCGGCAGAAGCTCTCGACCCCGTTCCAAAACAATAGCGTAAAGGCTCCGCCTCAAATCGTTCCCCTTCAACCCTGCAGTCCGAAGCTTACCTATTTTTTCAGCCAGCTCACCGTCGCCAATTCCATTCCTAATCCAATTCTCAAAGTCGCCCCGCTGCGAATGAAACTTTAACGATTCAACACTCACATCCTTAATCACGTTTAAAAACTCCTCAAGACAACGGGCGAACCGTCCAGTATAATTCCCTATAGACATGAAGAAGTAGAAGGCGCCTTCCCTTGAAAACTTCCTCCTCTCCAACTCAACCACCCTACCTTAACATTTCCCGTTTTAACACTTTTAATATAAAGAAAAGGGGGAATTGAACTCTGTTTGCCAGAGGCGTTTTAGCGTTCTTTTATCCACCAGACGATCTCTTCTGGAGCTGGGTCGCCGTAGGGTCCTGCCATGAATCGGAGCGTTGCGTAAGCTACCGTGCCGTCGACTGGAATCGTTATTGGTTTCTGATACCATTCGACGTAGCCCGTCTTGAGGATCATGCCTTCTGCATCGTACAGCCACAAAACATTCATTAATGGTTAAATTCCCAGGAGATAAAATAATAGAAATGCTCAAAGGCAAAGAAGGACC
>DAOUSM010000088.1 GCA_030627225.1 Candidatus Bathyarchaeota archaeon
CGGTCCCTTTAGCACGTTTGCGTTGGGTTTAATACTGATAGCGATAGGTGGAGCATGGTTCTTTATAGGCATTAACTGGCTCTATTCTTTGGCGATAATACTGCTTGTGCTGGGAGCCTTAGCCATAACAGCAGCTTTAAGAAGAAAATAGCCTTATACCCAACCCATTTTTCTGAAACATTTTTTATTTGCAGTTTAGTTTATGCTATTAGAGGATAAGACGTGACATGAGCGAGAAAATAATCGGACGCGGCACATGGTACGACAAAATGGCTGCAAAAATAATTGAAAGGGAGCGGAAGCTGGGCAGAAGCATGGACTTGATTAGAACAGAGATGGGGCTTGGGGCTTCTGGGCTTCCTCATGTTGGCAATTTAGGTGATGCTGCTCGTTCTTATGCTGTTACTTTAGCTCTTCGAGGGCAAGGCTGTAATTCGGAGTTAATTGCCTTCTGTGACGACATGGACGGGTTACGGAAAGTCCCTGCTGGACTGCCAAAATCTCTCGACAAGTATCTGGGTTTTCCTGTAACTGCTATTCCAGACCCCTTTGGCTGTCATCAAAGCTATGGTGTGCACATGAGTTTGCTGCTTTTGGAATCTTTAGATAAGTGTGGAATAGAATACAAGTACATGTCTGGCAAAGAAGCCTATGAAAAGGGATTATTAAACGAAGAAATTAGGACACTACTTCTTAATGCAAAGAGAGTTGGAGAAATAGTCAAGGAAGAAGTTGGACAAGAACGCTACGTGGAGGTCTTACCTTACTTTTCAGTATGCAAAAACTGTGGACGCATATACACCACAAAAGCCACTGAATTCCTACCAAAAGAAAACAAAGTCTTGTATGTCTGCGAAGGCATGGAAATAAAAGGACGTTGGATAGAAGGATGCGGCTACAAAGGGGAAACAGATATTACTAAAGGGGAAGGCAAACTCGTGTGGTCGTGCGGTGAATTTGCAGCTAGATGGAAAGCCCTTGACATAAGGTTTGAAGCTTACGGGAAAGACATAGAGGATTCTGTGAGGATAAATGACAGAATTTGTCGGGAAGTCTTAGGATACGAACCGCCCATGCACGCACGCTACGAAATGTTCCTTGACAAAACTGGAAGAAAAATTTCCAGTTCCATAGGAAACGTTTTAACTCCTCAAGTCTGGTTCCGCTACGGCTCACCACAGTCTTTGCTCTTACTTATGTTGAAAAGGTTTGTCGGAACACGCACGTTAGACGTCACAGACATACCGTTTTACATGAATGAGCTAGACCATTTGGAAGACATATACTTTGGAAAAAAGACAGTGAAAGACAAGAAAGAACTCACTAAGCTTCAAGGCTTATATGCATATTGCTGGGGGTTGAAGCCTCCTGCAAAGCCAAGCATCCACGTACCATATAATCTGCTTACCTTCTTGGCTAAAATGGCTCCAAAAGGTCGTGAAGAAGAGTTCATAACCGAAAAACTTCGAAGTTATGGCTATTTGCAGAAAAACCAGACGCTTGATGAAAACCTGAAAAGAAGAATTGAATACGCTTTCAATTGGGTAAGGGATTTTGAAGAGATAAAAGAAACTGCCATAAGCCTAACCACAGAAGAGAAAGAGGCAATAAAAGAATTAATTGAAGTATTGAAGGTTGAGGATGAAGCTGAAAAAATACAAAACGCCATATTCAACACAGCCAAAAAACGCGGTTTAAAACCAGCAAAATTCTTCAAAAAGCTGTACACTATTCTTATAGGCGTACCACAAGGACCAAGATTAGGCCCGTATATACCCGCCATGGGGAAACAAAACGTAATTAAAGCCCTGCAAAGAACACTCAAACAACCAATGGGATAGATTTGTTGAACAACTAAATTTCCTTTGCTGAACAAAAACATTAGCCTAAAGCGTTAACACTTTCTGTTTCAAACCTCTGAATTTATATTATTAAAAAGGAATTATCCAGTTGTATAGGGCCCGTGGTCTAGTATGGATTAGGACGCTGGCCTGCGGAGCCGGAGATCCTGGGTTCAAATCCCAGCGGGCCCGCACTCTTTAAACTCGCTTCGCTTGTCCTGCATCTTCTAAATATAACTTTGAGCTTTTCTCTGTGAAAATTTAAGGATGGAAAAGCAGATTTCACATAAAGGCGCAGCTTAACATGTTTCCATGCAAAATTCTTAAAGTTTTAAACTAAACTTCCCGCCTCGTTACCAGCCTTCCCTTTTCCTTACTTCCATTGAAACTCTGTTACTCGGGCCGTCTCCTCTGGCTACGGCGACAGCAACGTTTTTCCCAACGGCTTCCGCTATCTCTGCAACATTTCTATGTGTAAATCCTGGGCAGAGGAGGATTGAATGAATGCCTTCCTCTTTGACAAGCGTTTTGCACGCTTCAACTGCTTGATGTTGATCCTTTACCAGCACCACAAAGAGTTTGTACTTGGATGTTTCAATCACGCATCTATGCTTCTCTGGCTCTGCATCAGGGGCATGGGCAAGAAAGAGAACTTTAAATGCCATATTAATCATCCATTGTCTGTATCACATTTTCCTATTATACTTTTTATGTAGACGGAAGCTTGTTGAGTGGCAGTGTTCGCACCAGACGTTTTGGGGTTTGAAGCAGACTTGAATGAAACATAACTTGAGGTCTGATTATTTTGTATCTAATTAGAGCGTGCTTGCAAAGCCTTTTAGCAGTTCATCTATATCTTTTCCTAGGTTTTCGCCTGAATAACCCCCTTCTAAAATAAAGAATGTAGGCTTATTCAACGATGCTATTCTTTTCCCTATCTCCCTGTAACATTTCTCAGTCAAACCGAGGGAGGCTAAGTCTCCAGCATGAGCGTCAAATCCAGCTGAAACCGCAACAACCTCAATCTGACTCATCTCAACTCTGCTTAAGGCTTCGTCAAGAGTTTTCAAGTACACATCATCTCCGCATTCAGCCCTTAAAGGAAAGTTTAGGCAATTAGCCTCAGAAGTGTAGCCTGTGCCAGGATAATGGGGATATCTATGCAAAGAAACATACGTTACTTTTCCGTCTCCCAAGAAGATTTCCTGTGTTCCATTTCCATGATGGCCGTCAATGTCCAGAATCAAAGTTGGCTTGTCCAGATATTTTACGGCGATTGCTATGTTGTTTAGGTAGCAGAAGCCTTTAGTGCTTGCACTTAAGGCTATACCCCTTATTCCAGAATGATGACCTGGAGGCCTCATAAGAGAGAACCCTTTAACTTTGGCTGCTAGGATGGCTCCTCCAGCCGCAAGTCTTGCATACTCATAAATGTTTTCATAGGCTGGGGTGTCGGCATCCCCCACTAAGCCTTCTTTAAGCATCCGGATATATTCAGCATCGTGAACTTTAAGCACGTCGTCTTCTGAGGCTGGTTCAGGTGTTAAGAATTCGTATCCTCTATCCTTTAGAATTTTATGGGCTTTCCTAACCCTTTCTGGGCTCTCTATATGCCAAGATCCATACTCTAGGCATTTCTCTGAGAAGATTATTTTCGGTTTCATAACTATCCCAAGACCCCTTCTCCCTTAAAAGGGAATAAATTATTTTGCTTTGTTGCTACTTTAACTGTTGGACGCCTAAATTGTTCTATTATAATCGCTTACCTCCATAACCCAGATAAAATGGTTGATTCATAAATTAAAATATAACATCAACTCTAAAAGGTTTAGAGAATTTGCAAAAGAATGGAGAAAATGTTAATGGTTTCAGAGAATCCACTCGCCGAGTTTCGCTTAGAATGTGAAAATGTTTTAGGAGAAGCTCTAAAGAAGGTTTTTCCCGAGTTTTATATTCCTCGTCTGACATTGGAGAGACCGCCGAGTCCAGAGTTCGGTCAGCTGGCTTCTTCGTTATGTTTTGAGCTTGCTAAACAGATTGGCGAAAAACCCCTCGTTTTGGCTGAACGTTTAGTTCAAGCCATAGATAAATCAAAATTTTCTTTGATTGAACATGTTGTTGCGGCTGGAGGAGGATACATAAATTTTCATGTTGACTTTGCCAAGTTTTCGGCTTTAACCCTTGAATCAGCTAGACAATTGGATGCTGAGTATGGTTTCGTTAAGACCCAAGAACCTTTGAAAATTATTGTGGAGCACACGAGTGTAAATCCTCTTCATCCAATACACATCGGACAAGCCAGAAACCCCATGCTAGGTGACGCCATAGCCCGACTGCTTAAATCCAGAGGACACACAGTCTTCCGTCACTATTACATTGATGATGTAGGTCGTCAAACAGCAGTCATCGCCTACGGATACAAAAAACTCGGCAAACCAAAACCGAAGGGGAAACCCGACCACTTTATCGGCAAAATCTACACAATCACAAGTTGCCTTATTGAAATCAACCGTTTGAAAAAAGAGCTGGAACTTGCAAGAGCAGTTTCAGCAACAGAAGAAATCAACAAAATTAACAGGGAATTGGATGACTGGATGTCTGTGGCTTTTGAGC
>DAOUSM010000040.1 GCA_030627225.1 Candidatus Bathyarchaeota archaeon
CAGAAACTTTAATGTCTAGTATCTTGGCGCCTTTCTGTTGAAGGGTTTCCAGTATTGCATTAAGCTTGTCAGCATCATGTCCCGAACGCATGGCACTGCCCAAGTCGCCAAAATTTTCGAATATGTGAACAAAGACTGCCATATTCTTCCCCTTTTATGCGGTAATGGGAGATGTTGTATTAAAATTTATGAGCAAGTCTCATTAAACGTTTTTACATGAAAAACATGAAAATCTATGAGACGAAGCATGGTGTAATCCTAGAAGTTTCTGTTAAGCCAAGGTCTAAGGAGTTCAAAATCTTGGCTGATAAAAACGGGATTGTTGTTTTCTGCCGAGAAGAACCAGTTAAGGGGAAAGTGAATAAGGAGCTGATAAAAGGGTTTTCAAAGCTTTTCCATAAGGAAGTGGAGCTAATTTCAGGGTTTGCTTCCAAACAAAAGAAGCTGTTAATAAAAGACGCTGAAAAAAGCGAAGTAGAACGTGTTTTATTGCGTAAATAACATTTTTGGAATGTGATGTACATTCTATTGATTTTGAAGTTTGAAGCGCAGTATTGCCGCTATTCCGCCGAATGATTTCTTAAGCATCTGTCCTTCTTCTGTTTCGTCGGAAATCATTTCTACCTCGGTGTTTGCTTGTTCAGCTAGTTGAGCGAAGTTCTCTATAAGGTCTTCCGTGTGAGCTATGCCTAAAGCTGGAACCTTGCATTTTGGGCATGGTTTTCCAATGAGGCTTTGTTCAAAGCTTGTTAGCATTTGGCTTTTTAAGGTGTGTTGTTCCTCATGGCTGCAGGCGCTGCATTTTGCAGTAACTCTTATTATGTCTAGTCCTTCAGAAAGCAGTAGTGTTTTAACTGCGCCTGTTTCAAGGGCTTTTCTAACTTCTTCTTCGCCGTATGTTGCCAATCCTGTGTCATGTCCAACTTCGTAGAGGAACTGTTGCATTACTTCCTTTTCTTCTATGTAGCGTATTTTCCGCATTATTTCTGGAGCCTTATCAACAACTTCTTTGACGCCTTGCTCATCCACATAAGCCGTGTCAATTATGTCTATAACTTTGCTTTTCAGCATGTAATTCAGATAGTCGCCTTTTTCGAAGTCGTATTTTGTTGGTCCTGGACCAGCAATTAGCAAGCCTTTCAGGTTTTCAATTGGCAAAAATGTTTCGTTGGCGTGTTCGGCTACCCTTCTGAAATACTCTTGCAGCCGCATTTCCCTCAGTCTTTCAAATCTTCTTGCTGATTGTCCACCTGCACGTGTTTTTCCGGGCACGCCTGACGTTTCCTGTCTGAGTATTTCAAGTCTTCTGCCCTCTAGTTTTGCAAATGTGACTGCTGAAGCGTCTATGAGAAGTATGCCGTAAGTTTCCTTTTCTCTTAATAACTCTTGTAAATGCTCTGTGTGGAATCTTGAGTCGCATCGATAGAGGTAGATGCTTATCGGTTCAGGTGGAACAATGACGTATGTTTCTATTTTTTCGCTTCCAGCTCCATTCTGTGGGACTGCACCGCAGAATATTACAAGTCCGTTTTCGGGGGGTTCCTTGAAAAGTTTGAGGCGTTGCTGAACCTTCACAATGGCGTCTTGAACGTTTTTGCGTGTTGTTGTAGACTTTATGTTTGAAGCTGTGCCGTATTCTTGTCTAAGCATGTTCACAACATCGCTTATCTGCCTTCCAGGCGGGACATAAAGCGAAATAAGCTCTGTTCCCCGTCCCTCTTTGCTGGCCAGCATGTTCAGTATCCTTTTTAACCTGAACAGTTCTAACGAAGTTCTTTTCTTACTCAACTATTTTCACTTGGGATTGACTTAACCGTAAAGCTACATTACAAGGCATCAAATAAGAGTTTGGGAATAAAGGTTATGTTATATCTAAAACTTCCCTTAAAAATGCCTTGTATGGACCAAGTTTGCCCCCGTAATTGCCTGCTGAGATTCTGACAACACCTGGAACACTTGCGGCAGCCCTTATCCCTTCACACATTGCTCTTTTAACCGCTTCAAACGTTAAGCCGTTAATGACAATTTCGTAGACACAATTCACGTTTTCTGATAGCTGCGAATTCGGCACAAGTTTTCTTAATCGGGGGCAGAAAGGATGATTGGTTGAAGCTTTAAGCTTATACTTTAAGGAACCAGCCTTTGAGCCGGAGCGGCAGATTCCGCCGGGAAAAGGCAGAATAACTTCGCTTGCTTTGTTTTTAATGGCTTTTACTGCTTCTTCAGCAGCCCTAAGCCCGGAAGACTTGTCTTTGGCTAGGATTAGGAAGTTTCCGCCAGCTATGGCTTCAGCTGCACCAAAAGTGTCCTCAACAACGAATTCACCCTCCATAACCGGAATTCTCCAAACCTTTCTGTTTCCAACCAAGCTTTTTCTTTGGAACCCATCACCAAACAGTCGTATGCTTCTGCCAACTTTCAGTTTTCTTTTGGCGTTTGGCATTGCGTCGAAGGCTGATGCTGTTGGGCACGTCATTACGCATTGTCCTATACGCAGTATCATCTGCTTTTTCAATTCAAACCTGTTACGGTTATATATTTGGATTAAAACGCCTACGCGGTTGTCTGGAGTTTTGTCTGCTGACACTATGGCTTCTATGCCGGCTTCAGCCGGAGCCATAATCACACTTGTCGCGAAACCAGTTGCAGCAGCAGCTGCTGTCAAAGCCCATCTTTCATTATCAGCCGTGATTAGCACTCTTCCAGCCCACATTGGAAACATTTCAGCAAAAGTATCCACAATCTCACAGACGTTTCCATTTTCCGCTCTATACGTAAATGTTTCTTCAATCATCGGTTTCTCTTCCTTTGTCTAAACTTTACTATGCAAACAAAGAAATGAATTTAAATTTTTTAACATCTACCAAGCCTTTATCAGTTATTCTTAGTTCTGGTATTACTGGCAACGCAAGCAAAGACAAACTCATGAAGGGTGACTCAATGATACAACCCAGTTTTTCCCAAGCCTTCCGCAGTTTCTCAATTTTCCTACAAACAATTTCTGGCAATTCATCAGACATGAGTCCAGCCATTGGCAGCTCCACTAACCCAATTGTTTTTCCGTTTTGAATTGCTACTATTCCGCCGCCGACCTCTGCCAAAGCGTTAACTGCCGTAGCCATGTCAGAATCACTTACACCTATCACTATTATGTTGTGGCTGTCATGTACCACGCTTGAAGCAACAGCACCTTTCTTTAAACCAAAACCTTCCACAAAACCTACACAAATGTTTCCCGTACGTTTATGCCTCTCAACAACAGCAACCTTAACGATGTCCTTTTCCATGGATGAGAGTACTTCGCCATTTTTCACTCTAAGGGTTCCTTGTAGATGCTTTGTAATGGCTTTTCCTTCCACAATGCCTATGACGTGAACTTTCACTCTTCCCTTCTTGGAAGGAGCCTTAACCATGAAGTCTTTAGGCTTTACTGGCTTTTTTAGATGAATTGTCTTCTTAACCGTGGCTGGGTAACGTGGGAGAACCATATCTATCAGAAGTTTACCATTTTTCGCAACCACTATACCACCTGCAATTACTGCGTTTACTTTAACCTTTGTTAAATCATCTAGAACTAGGATGTCAGCATATTTGCTAGGAGCAACGTTGCCTATGTCGCGGCTGATCCCGAAGTGTTCCGCCGTGTTTAACGTTGCCATTTGCACCGCAACAACCGGGTCAACGCCTTCCTCTATTGCTCTCCGAACAACATCATCCATGTGCCCATTCTTCAGCAAAGTTTCACAATGCCTATCATCCGTCACTAAGCAGACGTGCCGCGCATCTAAACCATACTCTGTTACGCATTTAATCACTTGGGCAAGGTCACGCCAAGCTGAAGCCTCACGAATCATAGCATACATGCCAAGTCTAAGCCTCTGAACACCATCAATTGCCCTTGTGGATTCGTGGCACGAAGAGATTCCAGCGGCAATGTAGGCTGCCAACTCAGCGTTTAAGAGGTTGTTTGCATGTCCCTCAACAACCTTGCCGCAACCCAGAGTGGCTTGAATCTTGCCGTGCATCTTGCCGTCACAGTTCAGCACACCCGGATAGTTCATGACTTCACCTAGTCCAATAGCACCATCCCACCTTAACGCTTCTGTTACATCACCAACGGTTAATTCAGCCCCGGAAGTTTCAAAACCTGGTGCTGCTGGAACGCACGAAGGTATACAGACAAAGACTTTAAGCGGCAAATTTTTAGCTTCATCTATCATAAGCTTGATTCCTTTTAAACCGAGCACGTTTGCGATTTCATGCGGGTCTATGAAAACCGTTGTGGTTCCGTGAGGAATGATTGTGCGGGCAAACTGTGTGAGAGTAAGCATGCTGCTTTCAACATGCACATGCCCGTCCAAAAAGCCCGGAGCAATGTACTTATCTTTCGCATCAACCACTAGAGTTTTATTTCCGAGCGTATGGCTTGCTTCTCCAACAATTGCAATTCTGTCTTTTTTCACCGCTATATCCACATCTTCAAGAAGCTCGCCAGAATTGACGTTAACAAGCGTGCCACCCTTAACAATTAAATCGGCTTTTTCCCTTCCCAAAGCCGTGTTGACAAGAAGTTTCGTGACTTCTTCTATCCTTGTTCTCTTCATAGACTTTTCCTCAATCTTCGTCTATAACGAATATGCATATAAACCAGCAAAATTTAACAGTTCCAGAGGTTTGTAGATGGAAGACTGTGTTTTCTGTCGCATCATTAAGGGTGTTGCACCTGCAAGTATAGTCTACAAGGATGAAAAAGTTGTGGCAATCATGGATATTCGACCAGTCAATCCAGGACATGTGCTAATAATTCCAAAAGTCCATGCTGCACAATTGTCTGAACTTGAGGAGGAAACGGGAGCACATATGTTTAAGGTTGCGATGCGTATCGTTGAGGCTCTTAGGCATTCAAATATAAAATGTGAAGGAGTGAACCTCTTCTTGGCGGATGGAGAAGCTGCATTTCAAGACGTATTTCACGTTCACTTACACGTTATTCCCAGGTTTAGGGGCGACGGTTTCGAGATAAAGGTTGGACCCCACTATGGTTTAAAGATGGATAGAAAAGAACTGGACGTAATCGCCGAAAAAATCAGAGAGGCCATGCGTTAGAGCATTCGGGCCTATTAAGGTAGCCAGTGTTTCTCTAGTTCGGCTTCACGGCTCTTTTTCTCTTCAAACTTTTTAAGAACAGACTTTTTAGCTATTTCATAAGCTATCTTATAGTCAAATATTCCCTTCGGTCCTTCTGCAGCTCTTTTAATTAGTTGAGCTTCAATCTTGTTTTTGAATTTCCCTATGGTTAACGCGCCTATTCCGAAAATGTTTGGTAGGATTTCTTCGCCATTGGCTTCCGATTTTAATCCTTCAACTCCTAAGGGTGGTATAGCGTTGATGTCAGCCACTATCTTGCAGTTTTTTCCATATTCCTTTAGCGTTTTCAGTGGAAGAAGTTGAACTCCAGCAGCTCCAGCTGAAAGAATTATCTCCGCATTTTCTATGGCTTTCCCAATTTCTTCAGGGGTTTGAGCTTCCATACCTCTGACCCTTTCACATTCAAGTTTTTCATTTATCTTTGTTGCCACCGATGAAGCTCTTTGAAGGGAACGGGAAGTAACAATGACATTTGCTTTTTCCGATGCATAAAGCCTTGCGGCAGTTTGTCCAACAGGTCCAGTTCCAGCCAGCACCGTGACCGTCTTGTTCTCTAAGTTTCCAAATCCCTTTTCAAGGGAAAGCTCCAAAGTTTTTGCAACTGCAGCAGTAGCTGTTGTATAGGCTCCTTTAGGGTCCACTATTATTGCAAGCTCGAAGGGTGGGAACATGCATTTTCTGATTTTTTCTAAAATTTCATTTACACGTTTAAAGTCACGTCCGTTAATGAAGATTTTTGTGTGTTTTGCACCTTCTGGACCCCTTGGAAACATGCCATCATAAACAATTTTTTCAGCGTCCTCAGCCGTCACGTTTTCGTACTTCAATATTAAGGCGTCCGGGAAAATGTCTATGGTTGTTAGTATGTCAAATGGACTTGCATGTTTGTCCGTATCCAAAAAAATAAACACTTTTTTAAAAGGCTGTTCCGGCAAGGTTACACCTCTTTAGTTTGTAAGCTGATGTTTAAATGTATAAGAATTGCCATTACTGTGTGGCTTTCACATGTCTTAAATATTAACTGGTTATCTCTGTAACTATATTATTGGAGGATGAACATAACTTGACAGAAGTCGTTGAGAAAGGATTAAGAAAAATCGGAATAACAGTGTCTAAGCCAATCTTGGCTGTATTATGCATAATCTTCGGCATTCTTATAATAACCATTCCCAAGCTTCTCGGAATAATAATAGGCATCTTTCTCATAATAGAGGGCGTTCTGCTGCTCACCGATTACTTAGAGCTTCGAAAACAACGGTAACCCAATTACATAAAATTCTTTACATTTCAATTATCTGCTTACTCACGAATCTTTAGTTTTAATACGCTTGTTATTAAAGGTACACCAACAAGAAATGATACTACTACAACAATAAAATCTTCAATGTAGGAATCGGTAGCAGCAAGAACAAACACCGTGTAAAGTTCTTCGAAACTTCCGAAAAATAAACTATGTAAACCACAGGGAACAAGCAGAAACACCCTTACAAGCGAGTCTGTGGCTATGCAAACGAAGGAGATAAAAACTAATGCGATTGATAAGCGTTTAACATCGGTTTTGAATAAGTATGCGCTGAGTCTTGCGGCTGGATAAACTAGAAGTAGAGCAAATAGAATGTCTAAGATCGTCCAGAATGGGAGGGCTCTCCCAAATGGATGAATAAAATATGCGGAGAGCATTATTGCATATGCTACTAAAACTGGTTTCCATTTGGCTTTAGCTAAAAATCCCGCCACCAAAACGCTGACAGGTTCAGCAATTATGCCGAACATCCAAAAAGCGTCTGGCTTAACCATTCTTGCGATTAAACTGCCAAGAAATGCGGCGAAAAATCCGATTTTCGGACCTAAAATTATTCCCTCGATAGATTCTATGTAGATTCCCCAGTTTCGCCACAACCCAAAAGAGATAAAATATAGCACAGCATGTAATGCCGCAAATATTCCAGTTAAGCTTGCTTGCAGACTTTTCCGCATTCAATCACGGTTCTTAGTAATGAAAGCTGGACAAAAGTTTTACTATTTCTTTTTTCTAGCTTTTGCTTAGGCTCCTAGGAATAATTGTATGAAGAATATTATTAAAGCTGTGAAGGCGCCCACCATAAGCATTGCTATGCCATATAGCCAGCCGTTTTCTTTTGCTATTTTCCCGAGATATATGCCCAGTAGGAAAAGCATGGCCAGTGATAACACTAATGAAGCTATGTAGG
>DAOUSM010000036.1 GCA_030627225.1 Candidatus Bathyarchaeota archaeon
CAAGCATGCATCAGCTTTTCCACCCTCACATCTAATGACGTGGAGTGAAGTAAACCTTCATAAAACAACATGCCTAATTTAACTTTACTCCGAAGAATTCTTCGAAATTTTTGGTTATTTGTGCTGCAACGTCTGCAACGTCCATGTTTTTGATTTCCGCTATTGCCTTGACAACTGTTGGAATGAAGGCTGGAGTTGTCTTTTTGCCGTTAAAAGGGTTTTTATAAAAGCGTACTGGTCCATCAGTTTCAGTTAACAGATTAGTTAATGGTATTCTTCTGACAACCGTGCGTATGCCGTTTGAATATGCTGTTGGCGGTCCTTCAGTGATATAATATCCATGTTCTACAACTTTTGCTAGTGCGTTGATTGGGTTGCTGAACCAGTGCAGCAAAACCTTTCTAAGATTATATGACGGGAGCATTTCAACAATCTGTGCTGTTGTGCCTCTTGAATGGATTATGACGGGCAAATCAAGTTTTTCGGCGAGATGCAACATCTCTTCAAAAACCATCAGCTGCTTATCCCACATCTTTGTGTATTTATAGTCTAAGCCTATCTCACCTATGGCAACTAACCCTTTGTTCTGTTTTTCCTTTGAAATCAATTCCAACGTCTTTTGAAGCTCATCCTCTGTTAAAGTATTCACGTTCCATGGATGAATTCCTAAGGCAGGATAAACCATGTTTGGATATCGTTCAGCCAGTCTTAGGCTTCCGATGCTTGTTTCCAAGTCCATGGAATTTGAGACCAAAGCGACAACATTTGAGCTTTTGGCTTCGGTTATGATTTCATCAACGCATTCAGAATATTCCTCATCTGAAAGATGAACGTGTGCATCAACGAACTTCATTTGTGCATCACTTTGAGCATACAACTACATATATGTCTGCTTTTATGGTTTCCTCTACAAATCGGACAATAGTAGGCTTTTATGCTTAAACAGAAAATAGTAGTGGTTGGCATGAAAAGAGAACAATGTGAAATCTTAGACACATACCAAGATTTCTTAGCATACTGGATGGATGCACGTTTCAAGAATATAAATGAACAAATTGAGCTGTGGCAGACTTCCTACATGAAGAAATACCCTGAATTGCTGACTAAACAGGTGAAAAGTTACGAAGCAGAAAACATGGATTGGCGAGAGATAGCCAAGAAAATCTTTCCATTGCTTCCGCACCGTTTTCAATTGATGCGAAAGGCAAGAGACAACATTCTTGCCGTATGGAAGTCCATCTACGCGAAAGCCTCGGAGAGGCTTAGGCTGGATTTTAACATAGCTTTCGTCATTTATGTCGGAATCGGATGTGGTGCAGGATGGGCAACCACGTATAAGGGGCAGCCAGCAGTCCTTCTGGGATTGGAAAACATTGCAGAGCAGAAATGGTATACAAAGAATAAACTTAAAGGCTTAGTATCCCATGAAATCGGGCATCTCGCCCACATGAAATGGCGGAATGAATGGGAAATTTCCGAGAAAGCCGAACAAGACCCATTATTCCAGCTTTACAGCGAAGGTTTCGCCCAGAGATGTGAACACATAATCCTCGGAAGAGAAACATGGCATATGGCACAAGACAAGGAATGGCTTTCTTGGTGCGAACAACACAAAAGCTGGCTGGCCAAAGAATTCCTAAAAAGACTAGAAAAACAAGCCCCAATAAACGACTTCTTCGGCTCATGGTTCAATATTCAAGGTAGAACACAAACAGGCTATTTTCTTGGACACGCGCTCATCTGTGAACTAGAAAAAACCCACAGTTTAAGGAAAATAGCGGTTTTTAACGTTGAAAAAGTGCAGAGGCTTAGCATGCAATACTTAAAATCCATAGGTGATGCCATTAAGTAACGAAGCACGGTTATTTGCCGAGAATTATCAACAATAAACGTTAAATAGTGCTTAAATAGAAAAAGAGGCTACGGAGGAGTCTATATGGCTGGTTTGGAATTAGCTGTAGCTCCAATGCACAGGTTATGCAAAAAGGCTGGGGCTGATAGAGTAAGCGAGGCAGCGGCCAAAGAGTTAGCTAAGGCACTAGAGGAAATCGGTATAAAAATCGCTAAAGAAGCCTTAGACTTTGCAATGCACGCTGGAAGAAAAACCATAAAAGCTGAAGACATCGAAATCGCAACCAGAAAAGTCATGGGCAAATAGCTTCCCTTTTTCTTTTTTATCCTAAAACTAGAAAATAACTACTTTATTTTCTCGGCTGAATAATCTCTGAAGAGTCCCAGAGAAATTGGAAATAATACCTTGCGAACCGCACCAAACCAACATGGTTACTCCATATCACTAGGCTTGGTTTTTCTTCACCCAAAAACAGCATAGCCTCCTTTCCATCTACAATAATGCCTCCCCCAAACATTTGGTCTCTAACCCGTAAATCGCTGATGTAAGCTAATCCTTCCAATTTCTTCCAGCCCTCAGGTTTCCCAGCAACCATAAGCTTGATATTCACACGAGTTTTCTGCAAAGCTTCCAGAAAAACGGTTGCTGAGATAACTATGTTTTTTGCGAATTCCGGCGCAGCAATCATTATTTCTTTTCTTGCTTTTCTGAAGGTTTCCTCCAGCTTAGCCATTACTCCTTGCTGACCACGCAGTATTAATATGTCTGGATGCTCCACAAGCTCCTGTTTCTCATATAAAGGCTGCAACTCACTCGCAATTGTCTGCTCCCAGCTTTTGTATTTGTCCTCAAGTCTAAGTTTTGCGGTTGCTAAGGCTTCGAGTGGAGGTATTGGATAATACTTGCTGGGGCGACTTTCAACACTTTTAATCCATCCCTTATCTTTAAGTGAGTTTAAAACCTCGTAAATTTTCGAGTAGGGTACGTTTGCTTTTTTGCTTATTTCCATGGCTGTCATTTGCCCAGTTTCCAGTAAAACAACATAAGCATCAATCTCATAGGCATTTAATCCCATTTCACGTAAAACTTTCCTAACGTTCCCGCTTATTGGCAATTTAATCCCCACAATCACCTTATGAAAAGTCTGGAAACCTTATTATATCCTATCCTTGCAATCCCGCAAATGTGCTTGCCTAGTGTTGTGGAAACATGCGGTTCATTAAAGAAACAAAGAGCATATGTCCCGAATGCCTAAGGGTTTTGGACGCCACAATTTTTGAAGAGAACGGCAAAGTCTACATCAAAAAGGAATGTCCAGAACACGGCTTTTTCCAAGATGTTTACTGGTCTGATTATGGGCAGTACTTGCGTGCTGAAGAATTCAGATGTGACGGCGACGGCTTAAACAATCCACGCACAAAAACGGTTAACGACTGCCCATATGACTGCGGCATATGCCCACAGCACAAATCCCATACCGCCCTAGCAATAATCGATGTCACAAACCGATGCAATCTCAAATGCCCAATCTGCTTTGCAAACGCTGCAGCCACTGGATACGTGTATGAACCAACAAAAGAAGAAATTAGGAGCATGCTGGAAAACCTCCGCAAAAACGACCCTGTGCCAGCCATAGCCCTTCAATTTTCAGGCGGTGAACCAACCGTTCGGAATGACCTTTTCGAACTTATTCGAATGGCGGAAGAGCTTGGCTTTAGGCATGTTGAGGTTAATACGAACGGCGTTCGCCTTGCACAAAGCGTCGACTATTGCAAAGGACTGAAACAAGCTGGAATGGGTAGCGTTTACCTGCAATTTGACGGCTTAACATCCGAAGTTTACAAATTCACCCGTGGAATCGACTTATTAGACGTTAAAATGAAGGCTATTGAAAACTGTCGCAAGGCTGGGATCCAAAGCATAGTCCTAGTTGTAACGTTGATTAAAGGCGTGAATGACAACCAACTCGGCGACATCATACAATTCGCGGTTCAAAACTTCGACGTAATAAGATGTGTAAACGTTCAACCCGTCTCCCTCTGTGGAAGACTTCCACAAGAAGAACGGGAAAAAATGCGGATCACAATACCAGACTTCATGCGTTTGGTGGAGGAGCAAACAAACGGCAAAATAAAAGTTTCAGACTTCTATCCCGTGCCAACAGTTGTGCCAGTTTCAAAAGCTGTTGGAGCATTAAAAGACAAACACTATAGAGTTCACAGCACACCCACACTGCGGCATGGCAACATACATCTTCGTTGAAAAGGGCGAAATTGTTCCAGTAACGCGTTATGGGAACGTGGACAAATTCGTTGAAACTGTGAAAAAAATCTATGAAGATGCTTCAAAAGGAAACAAAAACAAAGCCAAACTGCGTTTGGTAAGAGCATTAAGCAACATTAAATTCAGCTTCTTAAGAAAATATGTTTGGCGTGTTTTAAAAGAGGCAAGCTATGAAGCCCTAGGCGATCTTCAGAGAAAATCCATACTCGTATCAGCCATGCATTTTATGGACCCCTACAACTTCGACCTAGAAAGGATTCAACGCTGCGTGATTCACTATGCAGTTCCAGATGGACGCATAATCCCCTTCTGCACTATGAACTCAATTCATAGATCAGAAATAGAAAAACGGTTAGGCATCTCCATAAGCGAATGGCAGGAAAGACACAAGGTGGAAGTGTCGGCAGTAGCATAAACCTTTAAACGAGAAAGTCCTATAAGCAGCGTTTTCCACTTTCAATAAGACGAGGAATCAGCAATGGGCGGGAAAAAGAAACTTAGCCTAAAGCAGATGGAACGCATGCAAAGGAGAAGAGGCGAGGAAGAGAAGAAGAGGAAAAAAGAGAAGACAGCGGCATCAGCAAAGGAAAAGAAATCCGGAATAATTCCACCAGATCCGAGAAACGAAACCATAATCAGCGAACTAAAGAAGATGCGAGTTCTAACACCATACACAGTGGCTTCACGCCTTAATATAAGAATAAGCGCGGCGAAAGACTTCCTTGAACAGCTGGAAGAAAACGGCGTAATTCAAATGGTTTCCGGAAACCACAGCCTCAAAATTTACAAAGCAGCAGACTAAACTCTCTCGATTATGTTTCAATGATAAGTTTCTCATGCTATTAGGGGTCAAAATCCTAATTGAAATTTCCCAAGAGAATTTACACAGCCGAAGATGTTGAAAAAGCCGGAGAACTAGTCAAGAAAGGATACAAACATCGTTTAGAAGTTAAGGGAAGCCCGAATTTTAAACAGAAAGTGAAACAAGCTCTGAATCTCATCAAAACCGCTGGCTACTACAATTTTTTAAGAACATATATTCGTAGCATAGTGGAAATCGACGGCTTAACTCAGCTTCGTGAAGCAGATGCAGCAATTTGGGCAAACAAATATGCCGTGGAAAATCCTGTAGATGCAGCCAGCCTTTTCATACAAAAAGCAAACCACATGAAGGAATACCTTGAAGGCAAACTTTACTACGGCGGAGCAGCAGAAACGCGTTCAGTTCAAAAACGAATAGAATTCCTTAAACTATTGAAAAAGAAAAGCCGGAAAAGAGAAGTGAAAGACGAATGTGAAAGACTTTTAAAAAGCTGGAGTGAAAGCGTGTTTCTATGATTAGCTTTGAGCGGATTTTTCCACTTTAATTTTTGTTCCACTGTTCACTTTGCTGAACAGTTCAAGATTTTTCGTTATCTTGCCGAGAATGTTTACGGGACTATATGGCTGAGTTTCTCCATAGAATATGCATATGGCACTTCCCATAGGCCAGAAGGCTATGGTCCCCTTCTCCACGGTGCCTTTCGCCTTCTCCTCCCCCATTTTCACCGGTATTTCGAAGTAGACTTCCTCCTTCCAAAGGGCTGCTCTACCTTCTATCGGAAGTTTCCTAACTATCATGTCTACGGTTCTGGGTGCTAAATGGCGTATAAGCTCTCCTTCAGCTTCCCCTAAACCGTCAATTATGAATTTTATTTTTATTCGTGAGATTTCAGTTTCTTCATTGCTCATTGTTTTCCGCTTCTCCGGAGAAATTCTTCCAAAATCTCCTCTAGCGTGACTGACCCTAACACTTTGAGTTCATATTTTACCCTCACAGTTGGCTTGTCAATAGTCATAACCCTTCTTAGGTCGATGGGTGTTCCAATCACCACCGTATCACATGGTGTGCGGTCAATAGTCTCTTTAAGTTCAGCTATTTGTTTCTCACCATAGCCTACCGCTGGAAGAATTGCTCCCAAATGCTTGTATTTTTCATAAGTTGCTTTTATCGAGCCAACCGCGTATGCCCTCGGGTCAACCATTTCGCTTGCCCCAAGCTGTTTAGCTATTATTGCTCCGGCACCATAGGGCATGTTGCCATGCGTTAATGTTGGACCATCCTCAATGACTAAAACCCGATTTCCTTTAATCAGTTCCGGTTTGTCAACAGTTATGGGTGAAGCAGCCTCCAATATTTTGGCTTTCGGATTAACCATCCTAATGTTTTCCTTAACCCTTTCAACGTTTTTGGGGTCCGCTGTGTCAACCTTGTTGATTACCACAACGTTTGCCATCCGTAGGTTTGCTTCTCCAGGGTGATAGGTCAGTTCGTTTCCAACCCTGTGCGGGTCGGCAACAACAATGTGCAAGTCAGGCTTATAGAAAGGTAAATCATTGTTGCCTCCGTCCCAAACAATAACGTCTGCCTCCTTTTCCGCTTCTCTCAGAATTTTCTCATAGTCAACTCCTGCATAAACGATTATGCCGTTGTCAATATGCGGCTCGTATTCTTCTCTCTCCTCAATTGTGCATTCGTATTTGTCCAAGTCTTCATAGGAAGCGAAACGTTGGCAAACCTGCTTCCTTAGGTCTCCGTAGGGCATTGGATGTCGTATGGCAACAACCCTTAAACCCTTGTTTTTCAAGATTTTCGCAACATGCCGTGAAGTTTGGCTCTTACCTGAACCAGTTCTAACGGCGCCCACTGAAACTAATGGAACCTTAGCTTTCAGCATTGTTGTTTTGGGACCCATTAAGCGGAAGTCCGCTCCACTCGCTAGTGCTATCGAAGCCTTATGCATGACATACTCGTGGGAAACGTCGCTGTATGCGAAAACAACTTGATCAACATCATGTTCCTTTATTAGCTTCGGCAGTTCCCCTTCCGGATAGATCGGTACGCCATTTGGATAGTTTGGACCTGCAAGTTCAGGCGGGTATATCCTTTTCTCTATGCCTGGAATCTGCGTAGCCGTGAAAGCTACAACTTCATAGGCATCGTTACTTCTGAAGTAAACGTTAAAGTTATGGAAATCCCTGCCAGCCGCGCCCATTATAATAACCTTAATCTTCTGCATGTAGGGTTTCCTCTCTAAAACCCCAAATAAGGGGATTCAATACTACCTAAACCATCCCATATAAACTTAACTTAGCAAACCTACTTTAGAAGATGTAGAACCGATTCACCTATAAAATTTATCTGCTTTGCAGTAACGCCGGGATGCACTGGCAGCGAAAAAACCTGTTTTGCCGCTTTCTCCGTTTCTGGAAGCCTATATCTTCCAAATTTTCTGTAGTATGGCATGAGGTGTATAGGATTCGCATAGTAAACTTCTGCGCCTATCCCTTTTTGTCTTAACGCTTCAACTATTTTATCTCTTTTCTTTCCTTTGGCACCTTTTAATCTAACAGTGTAAAGGTACCAGCTGTGTTTGTAGCCTTTAGGCTCTTTTGGCAACTGCAAGTTCTTCACTCTTCTAAGTTTTGCTGTTAGTCCTCTAGCGTTTTCACGCCTTTTTGCTAAGAATTTCGGCAACTTCTTTAGTTGTACACAGCCTATTGCTGCCTGTATTTCTGGCATGTGATAGTTATGCCC
>DAOUSM010000064.1 GCA_030627225.1 Candidatus Bathyarchaeota archaeon
AGCAGTATCTTGCAAGCAATAAAGCGTTCTACCACGTGCACCATATCCTTGAGAGGAGCGAAATTCATCTGCACACACAACTATTACAACGGGGGCTTCTTCAATGAACGTTTGACCTAGAGCGGCTTCAACAAGTCTTCTTTTGATTTCTGGGTTCCGAACAATAATGAATTCCCATGGCTGAATGTTTCCGGCAGAAGGTGCCCATCTGGCTGCGTCAATAAGCTTTTCAACAATTTCTGGTGGAACGTCCTCACTTTTGAAGGCTCTTATGCTCCTTCTACCTTTAATGGCTTCCAGAACATCCATAAATTTCACCTTTAACTTTAGCCTATAGTTACCGCACAAAACATATTATGTTTTCCTCAGCCGTATGAAACAGTTTTAAGCATACTAGAATAGCTCAAAGATCACAGCTACTATCAGAAGTTCAAAGGGCAAAGGCATTGAAAGAATAGAGTTCACAGTGCAAAAGCCTTAAGTCTTGTTATGCTTCATTTCTGTTTGGATGATGAGGTGGAGAGTCAATAGAGCCTAGGCTGTGATATGACTCGACGGGCGAACTGACAACTTCTTGTGCGGAAAATTTATGAACAGAGAAAACGAGTGAAAAAGGGAAAGCCACATTAAGAGTTATGAAACCAGAATGTAGGCGGAAAGAAAAACTTGCCTAAACTCAAAATTGCTGAAGCATTAGACAAACTTTCATCGAACACAGCAGTAAAGAACACCGTTTACATAATTTCAATAGTTATATTTTTCGCATTTATTCTGCTTCCGCCGATTTTGGGCATAATCATCAAATGGGGAACAATGCAAGATGTGCTAAGTGAGCCGAAACTCATGTCAGAAGCCTTGAACGCAATTGCCGCATCCTTCGCCGTAGCATTCTTTGTCTCCTTTATAGACGTCGTTGCTGGTGTCCCCATGGCATGGATGATTGCACGGGGAAAATCAAAATGGCTAAGTGTTTTAGACACCTTTTCAGACATCCCATTCATAGTGCCAACCGCTACATTGGGCTATTCTTTGCTTCTTTTTTGGAGCGACCAGTCCCGCGGGCTATCTTCACTTTTCGGAAACCCGCTAGTTTCGCCCGGCTGGCTTCTAGTGATCCTTCTCCATTTCACCTTTTCATACCCAGTGATAGTCAGAGTGATGGTTGGAGCACTACTTGATTATAAACTGGAATATGAGCAAGCATCTCGAACCTTGGGCGCCGCGCCATTAACTGCAGCCAGAACAGTCACATTCCCAATACTGAAACCTTCTATGATAGCATCCTTCATCCTAGCCTTTGCAAGGTCTATTTCAGAAACAGGCGCCACAATGATGGTTGCAGGAGCATTCATTAACGGACCGATATTCATCAAAAATCATCTCGGCCAAGACGGCCCACTCGTTTTTGTTAGCTTCATTTTGATAGCACTCTCAAGCATGATATTTATAACAATTAGATTGCTTGGTCCTAAATTGAAAATGCCAATTAGTAAGGTCTGGCCGACAGTTGAAAGAAAATTAAGCTCCTCTGCAGTTGCAGGCTCAAGAAATGGTTTAACCCTTTTAATATTTCTTGTTTTAGTGCTAATTCCATCCCTTTTCGTTGCACTTCCAGCTTTAGAAGCCATCTTTACGGGTACGTTTTCAGAGGCTTTGGCTGGAGCAGGTGCTTGGGGAGAGTATTGGCAGAGCATCTTTTTAACATATTCTCTTGGAGTGCTTGTCACATTAGTTAATGTGGTTATCGGCTTGCCTATGGCGATTCTGGTGGCGAGGAGAAAATTTGGACAATTGTCCTCAGTAATGTTGGATGTGCTTGTTAACATTCCATTGATTGTCCCATCTGTTGCTTTAGGGGTTTCTCTAGCCATTTTCTGGAAGGAAAACTTCGCATTCATACCTGAAATCTGGCTGCTAATTTTCGCACACTTAGCTATCACCTATCCATATTTCGTAAGGTCCATGTCAGCTGCTGTAGAAAGGATAAACATAGAATTAGAAGAGGCCGCAAGAACGCTTGGTGCAAAACCCTTCCGTGTATTCCGAACAATAGTTTTTCCGTTAACAAAATACTCTATGCTTTCAGGCGCGGTCATGGTGTTTACAAGAAGTGTAAGCGAGACTGGCGCCACAATGGTGGTTAGCAACTTAATTACTGCTCCAGTCTTATTGGTTAACTGGGTTAACAGTGAAGTCCCAACAGTCACTTTAGGGTTGGGCTGCGGTTTTCTCATATTATTCTCTTTCATAATCCTACTGGTTCTGAGGCTTGTGGTGAGGGGAAGGGGGATATACTAGCATGTTTAATATACCGCTAAAACCTTACGAATCCCTTCATACTTGCATAAACCTTGAGGAGGCGGAAACAAATGCCTGATGTTCGCTTGGTTAACGTGACGAAGAAATTCGGAAAGATTGTCGCCGTGAACAATGTAAGCCTCCACGTTCACGATAAGGAATATTTCTCTTTGCTTGGCCCGAGCGGATGTGGAAAAACCACTTTGCTTAGGCTTATTGCTGGGTTAATTCAGCCGGATGAAGGTGAAATTTACATTGGAGACAGACTTGTTAACGATGTTCCGCCTGAAGATAGGGATATCGGGTTTGTCTTCCAGACTTTCGCGTTGTTTCCCCACATGAATGCCTGGGACAACGTGGTTTATGGCCCGAGAGTGAAAGGTTTCCACGTGGAAAAGGCGGAGACTATAGGGCATGAGGTGCTTGAGATGGTTAGGTTGCATGAGCGTTTAGATGCTTTTCCAAACGAGTTAAGTGGGGGAATGATGCAGAGAATCGCTGTGGCAAGAGCTCTTGCCGCTGGAGCTGAACTTCTACTTTTAGATGAGCCATTGGGACAATTGGACGCAAAGGTGAGAAATGAATTGAGATATGAGATAAGAAGGATGGTGAGAGATTTAGACTTAACAGCCATGCATGTAACGCATGACCAGTCTGAAGCCATGGCCATTTCGGATAGAATCGCGGTTATGAAGAAAGGAAAGATCTTGCAGGTTGGAACCCCGAAGGAACTTTACATGAAACCTAAAAGCATATTTGTAGCTCACTTCATTGGAGAATCAAACTTTCTGGAAGGCTACGTTCTAAGCATAAACAGCGAAGGAACAGTAATAGAGCTTCGCGGTGGAATAAGAGTGAAATCAGCTGAAAAAAATTGGAAGGAAGGGGAAAGGGTTGTTTTGGCCATAAGACCAGAAACATTTTTCGTTGAAAAGGGAGTAAAGAAAAACAAAAACTCCATTTTAGGCATCGTAGAAAGAGTAACTTTTGAGGGAACAAACATACGATATGAGGTTAGACTTAAAAACCAAGATTTAGTAGTTGTTATTAAACCATCCATGATCGGAGAGTGGCTTAACATAGGCGAAAAGGTCACCGTAAGCTTTCCACCCGAAAAAGCACCTGTGTTCGCATACCCAGAGGTTGGATTAAGGGAGGAAATATCTGTTGAGTGAATTAATAAAATGGTTCGAGAAAAGAAGGGAAACAAGGGCTTTAGCAACTATACAGCGACACCTAGCTTTAACAACGGGAATAGTTGAAGACTTGGAAAAAGCAATAAGGGCAGCCGTAAAAAACGACGTGAAGGAAATGCAGAGATGTGTTGAGAGAGTAACGAGTGGCGAAAGAGAAGCAGACGCATTACGAAGAAAGGTTATGGACGAAATATCAAAGGGAGAGCTTTCACCAGTGGACAGAGCAGACTTGATGGACCTTGTAAAAAGAGTAGATATGGTTGCAGACTGGAGTAGAGAATCAACCCGTGTACTGGGAGCCATACCAATGGAGCACGTTCCCAACTCGATTAAAGATGAATTCATAGAAATGGTTAGAAGCGTGAAGGAGTGTGCAATCTCCCTTCAAAAATGCGTGAACAAGATGATGAGAAAACCTGAAGAAGCCCTCCAAGCCGCTGATGCCGTAGAAAGAGAAGAAGAAAAAGTCGATGATATACACGAAAAAACCAGAATATTATTGGGGAAAGAAAACTTGCCAAGAGCTGGAGTAGCGGTCTTGATAAACCAGCTTTTCGAAGCCATAGAAATGATTGCAGACTCATGCGAAGATGCGTGCGATCAGGTAAGAGTTATAATGGTTCGAAAATAGATGATTAATAATGTCAGAAACAAGAATTGATATATCGGAGTTGAAAAGCGAAGGCAGCGACTTAATCAAAGAACTTGTTGAGTTTTTGAAGGAAAAAACCAAGGTCGATGTTGAGAAATTGGTGGATGAAGTGATTGTAAAGGATGAGGAAAAAACTGTTTCAAGGTCATACTTGCGGGTGCTTTTGCGAAAGTTCCTACACAAGCAGGAGTTAAAGGACTATTTTAGAGTCATAGGTGGAAAAGAAAACACTTTGATTGTTAAAGAGAGAAAAATCTCTGAGGAATAATAACCCTATTTCTTTTTGAATGCTTCACGTTTCTTTTTGGCAAAATCCCCTTGAACCTTAAGTATGTAATGTCTTGCAATGTAAGCACTCTTGTAAGCGTCTAACAACTTTCCATCAGCCATACAATTTTCAGCTTCATCAAGCAAATTCTGCACCGCGATCAACGCTGGACCTACTTCAACTTTTTTAAGTTTAGGATTAAGCTTCCACTTTGACCTGTCACTTTCACCCTGAAATGTTATTGAGAATAGGAACAATGCGTATTCCAGTTCTGCTGCAACATGCCAAACGCTATCCATCAGCGAATTTTCATCTTTTTTATTCAACGCCAACATTGAGTTTTCTAAATAAGCCATCGCGGATTTCAGAGCCTTCGATATTTTCTCGTTAGCTGCCATTGCCCCAACTCATTTTAGCACATTAATACCGCATGTCCTTTTTTATTTGTTTCGTCAAACTAAAATGCTTTTTAACTCTCCTCCTTGGCAACGAAAAAGATTCCTAGCAGAATCAAAGCGGCGCCGAAAGCAAACAGTAGTGCCGGTTCCTCTTGAAAAAGGAATATGCCCAAAACCGTTGCTCCAATGGGTTCAAGCAAAGCCGTCGTCGCAGTTTCGAAGGATTTCAAGTTTGATAAAGAAGAAAAATACAGTGTATGGGCTGCTGCTGTTGGAAGTAAGCCTAACCCCACCAGCGGAAGGATAGTTCCTGCTTCAAGTGGCAATGTTAAAATTTTGTCTGTTGCTGGTATGCCTAAAACTCCTACAATAATGGCTGTCAACACGTATATTGGAAGCATTGTGGAAAGTATAGCCATCTGTTTCCTTATTTTCCTGCCATAATTAAGATAGAAGGCTTCAACCAAGGCGGCTAAAACAGCTTCTAAATCACCTTTTAGGCTTGGGGAAACAACGTCTGAAAGAGCATCCGTATTCGGAATTGCAGTTTCAGCATAGGCAATCACACAAACACCAATGAATGAAATTGTCAAGCCCACTATTGCGAGGCGGGATGGTTTAAGGTTAAAAAGGAAGCTTGAAACGAACATTGAGAAAATCGGGGTTGTGTTGACAAGGACCGTTGCGTTTAAGATCGTTGTATCCTTTACTGCGGATATGAAGAATATGAAGTGGAGGCCGAGGAAAAAGCTGAGGATGAAGAGTTCTTTCAGATTTTTTCTCACAAGGTTAAAGCTGAACGATTTTCCAAGAACAATTAATATTATGGCTAGGGCTAGGCATGCGATTATTAGACGCCAGAAAGCTATGTAAAACGCGTCTAGGTTTTTTAGAAATCTTATGAAGATGGCTGCTGTTCCAAAGAGAACTCCAGCTGTTACACCTTCTGTTAGAGCCAGTTTCCTTGTTCTCACACATCTAAACGCCCCTTTTCACTTTCCAATTGAATGTTGCCCTATAAGTTAAGTTTATACCTATTTTTGGTTATAACGGTGTTTCAAGAGTTTGAAGGTGAATATGTGTGAATACTGAAGAGATTATGGATTTAGCTTTGAAACTTGCAGGATTAAAGGAAGTTCCAGAAGACTTGATAGTTACTGGGCATATTGCAAGCGATTCCGTGGGCATAAACCCCTTAATCCATGAACT